>DATNKQ010000579.1:0-11246 GCA_035603315.1 Thermoanaerobaculia bacterium | reverse complement strand
AAATAGCCCCCGTCTCCGTTTAAAACCTCCGGTATCGGTTTAAAACCCGCCGTATCGGTTTAAAACCTCCCGTCTCCGTTTAAAGCTCGCCGTATCCGTTTTACGGCTCCCGTCTCCGTTTAAAACTCCCGGTATCCGTTTAAAGCTCGCCGTATCCGTTTAAAACCTCCCGTCTCCGTTTAAAGCTCCCCGTATCCGTTTAAAGCCCGCCATCTCCGTTTAAAGCTCCCCGTCTCCGTTTAAAGCTCGCCATCTCCGTTTAAAGCCTCCCATCTCCGTTTAAAGCCTCCCGTATCGGATACGGCGGGTTTTAAACGGTAAAATCCGCCAGAAAACGGAGACGGGGGCCCTGCAACCGATACGGAGGCCCGGCGACGGAGAAAAACGTCCCAAAATGGGGACGGACGCCCTGGAGCGGAGACCGTGCTCCTGAATTCGGCGCCGGGCTCCGTGGGCGAAGGTGGGGCGGAGCAGGCGGCCGCGGCGGGAACTCCAAGCCGGGCGGAGAGGTCCAATCCCGCATGGAGAGCCTTCGGCCGCAGAAAATCGCCCGCTCTGTCCTCGCGCTCCTCTTGGGTCTCGTTGCCGCGACCCACGCCGCGACCGCCCAGCGTTCCGAGGCGCCCCCGGCACCGCCTCTGGAGCTGACCCTGGGCCCCGGCGCTCAGTGGGTGGAACCCGACCTACTGCTCGTCCCGTTCGAGCTGCGCAACGCCGGAGCGGAACCCGTGGTAGTAGCCCAGCGTCCCGGCGTGTTCTTGGGCATGTCCTGCCTGACCGAGGACGGAGCCCGCGGGATGATCCCGGGCGGCGTGGCCTGCAGCCTGGGCGGGTCGTTCCTGGAGCTGGGGCCGGGCGAGGCCCTCATGGGAGAGAAGGCGGTGAGAATTCCCGACGACTGCGTGAATGGCATCACCGTAGACGGCTTCTTCCAAGCCCTCTACGCCGGCGATTGGGATCTTCCGGCGCACGAGGCGAGGATCCGTTCCAAACCCTTCGAGATCAGCAGGCGCTGAGCCGCGTTGGCGAAGTGGCTACGCGGTGCAGCGCTTGGCGGCGATCACCGGGCTCGAGGTCATCCATGGCGGCACCTCGGGCGCAAACAGGGACGGCGTCGACTGCACACTCGTATCCCCCACGCCGGAGGCCGCAGCCGGGGGGCATTCGTCGATGCAGATGCCGTAGGACCCGCAGGTGATGTTGTAGCCATCGAGCCGGCACACGTGATCGCAGGAGATTTTGCACGTGCAGATCGACTCGCACTGAATGGGGATCGCCCCACTTGGACCGGAGACGAAGACCAGCGCGACGAGAAGGACCAGGCAGAGCGGCGAGAATGTCTTCATGGCTATCTCCTTGTTTGAGATGACTCTACAGCAACGGGGAGCGCGTGAGAAGGGGTGGCATCGGCCTCAGCTGGGGTCTTGAGGAGTTGGAGCCGAGGCTCAGGAGTTGTCCTTTCTCCTTAGAGAAGCGATACGATGGGGGCGTCGTAATGAGTTCTCGAGGCAGCGTGTGTCTGCTGGCTTAGGGGGTGTTGTGCGCGCCGATCCACTGACATTGACCTCGATCTTCGGGAAAGACGTTCGCTATGTCGTTCCGATGTTTCAGCGTCCATACGTGTGGAACATGACTAAGCAATGGGAGCCGCTGTGGGAAGACATCAAGAGCGTAACCGAGCGTTTGCAAGATGCCACTGAAGAGGCGGCGAGAACCGGCGTTCACGTACCCGTTCCGCCGCATTTTCTCGGCGCGATCGTGCTCGAACAGATGCAAACGCCAACAGGTTCGATCGAAACGCGAAGCGTCATTGATGGGCAGCAGCGCCTTACCACGCTTCAGATTTTCATCGCTGCGGCGCGCGAGATCGCTGAATCTCGAGGGATGGATCAACAGGCTCGCCTTCTCGGCAAGTTTCTAAGAAACGATCCCGACCTTGTTAGTGACCCAGACTTTGAATTCAAGGTTTGGCCAACAAATGCAGACCGCGAGGCGTTTCGGGCGGTCATGCGGAAGGAACCGCCCTCTTCATTCTCTTCCGCCACATCGCTAAAGATCGTTACGGCCATGCAGTACTTCCGAAGCGTTCTTGAATCGTGGGTTAGGGATACATCAGAGAAGGCGGATTGCGAAGCACGGTTCTCCGCTCTGACCACGGTCCTTAGGCAGCATATGAAGATCGTAGCCATTGATCTTGATCTCGAAGACAACGCGCAGGTGATCTTCGAAACTTTGAACGCGCGTGGTACGCCGCTTCAGGCTGCAGACCTTATCAAGAATGTCTTGTTTCAGATGGCTGATCGAGAGGGTGCGTCGGTCGACGCATTGTACCTGAGATACTGGGCGCCCTTTGATCGCGACTCATGGCGTCGCGAGATTCGCCAAGGGCGTCTAATGAGGCCGGCACTGGACGTGTTCCTCGGCCATTGGCTCGCAATGGTGAAGAAGAACGAGACGCCTGTACATCAACTCTTCCCGGACTTCCGGAACTACGTGAGTGAGGCAAGAATACCAGCGTCACAGATCGTCTTCGACCTCGCTCGTTCAGCCGGTATTTACCTCGAAATGCAGAAGTACCCGCTGCGAAGCACCGAAGGGCAGTTTTTTTATCGGCAGAACCTGATGGAGACGACTACCACAATTCCGCTTCTACTTTTCATCTTCGGCCTCGCTGAGGAAGAGTTCCCGGCTAGTCGTCGGCACCGCGTTCTACGCGCCATCGACAGCTACCTAGTTAGGCGAATGTTGTGTCGTTTCACAACCAAGGGGTACAACCGTATTTTTCTAGACCTTCTTGGTGAAGCTAAGAAGCGGCCGGCTCAAGCGGACGAAGTGGTGCTCCAGGTCTTGAGCAGGCAACAAGGCGAAAGTCAGGCCTGGCCGACCGATGCCCAGGTCAGGCAAAGCGTGAACGGGACGCCGCTATACACAGCGCTTCCTAGAAATCGGCTACGTTTCGTCCTTGAGGCTATCGAGCAACGCATGAGAACTGAATTGAGCGAGCAGTGGCAGCCAGATGACGTTCTGACGATCGAGCACCTGCTCCCGCAGGATTGGAAGGCAAACTGGCCTCTATCCCCAAGTGCGGACCCGGAAGTCGCCGTTCTCTTCAGAGATCGAATTAAACACACCTTGGGCAATCTTACGCTTGTCACCGGCAAGCTCAATCCACTCCTATCCAACGGCCCCTGGGTAGCGAAGAAGGGCGCCCTACGCGACCACAGCGTTCTGCGCCTGAACTGGCGATTACTCAAAGACGATCCACAGGAGTGGACTGAGAAGGCCATCGAAGCACGCACTGGCGCGCTTGCTGATGTGATCCTTGAGATATGGCCTGCACCTGGGTCGCCATCCTGGGCTCGGTCGTCTACAAGCGAGTCCGGTGTCGTCTTCGCGGATCCTCACCCGGACCTGTCCGAACTTACCCCGGAGGATGAGCCTCCTCAAACCGACGCCGAGCTTGTTCGAATGGTCATCGACACTCGCCTGCCTGTTGGGCCGGGCCGCATGCTCGCTGAAGCATTGCTCGGAGAACTGCAATCCTGGCCGGGTGTAGTACCGAAGATCGGCAAGAGTGAGCGCACCGAGGATGGCCTGCCTAACTACGTCATGCTGCAGCGGCAGAAGTCAGGGGTCGGAGCTTTCCTCTACGTACGGCCGAAGAGGGACCACGTAAGGCTCGACTTCAGACTGCCGCGTGAGTACGTGGAAGGGCGAGAGCACGCCTATGCGCGCGAGGTCAAGGCCAGTAATGTGTATCAGGTAAGTATGGAGCTAGATTCACTAGACGATCTTCCAGAAGCTCTCGACTTAGGGCGAGCCGCGTTCGATAATGCCAGCTGATTTTCCCCTTGTGCTCCTCCGGGGTGAGAAACTCGCGGTGAACAACAGGCCGGTCCTCTCTAAGTGGCTGGCACCTGGTGGGTGCTGTGCCGGCCCTTCTACGCAGGTCGCTTGCTACTTCACCTGCGCCAGTCGGCATAGAGTATAGTGGCCCTGAGGGTGCAAACCGTGAACGTGAAGCTCCTATACTACTGCGGCAATCTGGACATGCCCCGAAGCGTCGAGCCTAAGCCACCTGAAGTGGACGCGCCTCTGAGAGGCGCCAAAGACCGCGAGGAGAAATGTCGAGAGCGACAATGCCAGCCAGCCAAGGCCTGGTTGCAAACCGCCTTTTATGGTGCGACGCATCTCATGACTTAAAGGCCACCTAATCTTGCCGATAA
The DNA here is from genome assembly GCA_035603315.1 of Thermoanaerobaculia bacterium. Classification (GTDB taxonomy): domain Bacteria; phylum Acidobacteriota; class Thermoanaerobaculia; order Multivoradales; family UBA5704; genus DATNKQ01. The sequence goes on along the minus strand of DATNKQ010000579.1, from coordinate 7,020 downwards.
GCCTTCGAGCAGCGATAGCAGCCTTCGGCGCCGATGCCAAGGCCAAACTGACGAACCCCGCGGCGCGAGGCCAGCCCGAGGACCAGCTACGGGCGCCACTGGAGCGGCTTCTAGCAGATCTTGCTGAGCTCTGTGGGCTTCCTCGTGACTCGGTTGCGGCGGTCGGCGAATCATCGCTGGGTACTTTGAGGACACGCCCTGACTATGCGATCACTCGAGAAAATGCGCTCGTAGGGTTCATCGAGGTTAAGGCGCCAGGAAAAGGGGCTGATCCGCGTCGCTTCAAGGATCGGCACGACCGAGAACAGTGGGAGAAGCTGGAGTCACTGCCGAATCTCATTTATGCCGACGGCAATGACTTTGGCCTTTGGCGTTACGGCCAGCTCATTGGGAAGATCGTGCGCTTGCACGGTGATATAGAGACATCTGGATCTGGCCTCGATGCACCGGCCGGCTTGCTCGGTTTGTTTGATGATTTTCTACAATGGAATCCCATTCCACCGGACAATGCTAAGCACTTAGCCGAGCTGAGTGCACGGCTCTGCCGGCTGCTTCGCGAGGAGGTCGTCGAGCAGTTAGCGGTAGGTAGCCCAGCGCTCACCAGGCTCGCGACCGACTGGCGAGTGCTTCTATTTCCGGATGCCTCCGACAGTCAGTTTGCCGACGGGTACGCACAAGCGGTTACCTTCGGACTCCTCATGGCTAGGGCGAGAGACATTGACTTGGGCGACGGCCTTGACCGCGTGGCACGTGAACTGGGGCAGACTAACTCGCTGATTGGAACCGCTCTCCGCGTTCTCACAGACGACGCCGAGAACCAAGCAACTCTGAAAACGTCGATGGGCACGCTGACGCGAGTGCTCAACGCTGTTTCTTGGCAAAAAATCAGCCGCGGTGACCCTGAAGCATGGCTATATTTCTACGAGGACTTCCTGGAAGTTTACGATAACAGGTTGCGGAAGCAGACGGGCTCCTACTACACGCCCCCCGAGGCTGTCGCCGCAATGGTCGGGCTCGTCAATCAAGCGCTTCGCTTTCGTTTCGGTCTGCACAATGGCCTTGCATCTCCCGAGGTCACGATCGTTGATCCGGCAGCTGGGACCGGCACATTTTTTCTCGGGACATTGCGAAAGATCGCCGAGACTATTGGAAGTGACCAGGGTGTCGGAGCCGTGCCTGCGGCAATAGAAGCTGCTCTTCAACGTCTTATAGCATTCGAGATCCAACTCGGACCGTTCGCCGTAGCGCAGCTCCGCGTTGCAGCGGAGCTAGTTGAGATCGTAGGCACTATACCAACAAGGCAGCCAAGGATGTTTGTGACCGACACCCTCAGCGACCCATACCTCGAACAACGATGGCTACCAGCGATTCTGGCTCCGATAGCAGAGTCCCGTCGGCAAGCGAATGAGGTTAAGAAAAACGAACCAATTACGGTCGTCATTGGTAACCCTCCGTACAAGGAGAAGGCTAGGGGGCACGGAAGCTGGATTGAATCCGGCGGTACTAATTCCGGTCCAAGTCAACTTGCTGACTGGATCCCCCCGACGGAATGGGGTGTCGGAGCACACGCGAAACATCTACGCAATATGTATGTCTATTTCTGGCGCTGGGCAACCTGGAAAGTGTTCGACCACGATCCAAATGCCAATACAGGAATCGTGTGCTTTATAACCGTTGCAGGATTCTTGGCTGGTCCAGGGTTTCCGAGGATGCGCGAATATCTACGCCAGAAGTGCGACGATATTTGGGTAATCGATTGTTCACCCGAAGGGCATCAACCGGAAGTTAATACACGCATATTTCAAGGCGTGCAGCAACCCGTCTGCATTGTTCTTGCTTCGCGATCCGTTGAGAGCAACAGCGAAATTCCAGCGAGGGTGCATTTTCAGGCATTGCCCGCCGCCCATCGCGAGGAGAAATTAAAAGCGCTTGGGCGCCTCGAACTGGGCGGCAGTGAGTGGATCGATTGTCCTTTGGATTGGCGCGCGCCGTTCCGCCCTGCTGCAACGGGCGCTTGGGCTGACTACCCGGCCTTAGAAGAATTCTTCGTCTACAATGGATCTGGCGTCCAGCCCAAGCGCACGTGGGTTGTTGCTCCCGATGTCGAATCGCTTCTGCGGCGCTGGGAGCGCCTAGTGGGATCCCCTCGAGACGAGAAGGAGGATCTATTTCACCCCACCCTCCGCGACGGAAAGCCAGCTGATCGGCACATTCGTTCAATTGTCGAAGACCCTATCCCCGGCTTTGTTCAGCCGATGACACCCCTCATAAATGAGAAAGGGCCCTGCCTAAAGCCTGTGCAATACGGTTTCCGTTCTTTTAATCGGCAATGGATCATTCCTGATGCTCGCGTGATTACTCAGCCGAACGCCGAGCTCTGGCGATCGCGTTCGGATCGGCAGGTCTATTTGACAGCACTTTCTCGAACGTCGCCAACCTCAGGCCCGGCGCTAACAGTAACGGGGCTCGTTCCGGACCTCGATCACTACAAAGGCTCTTTTGGTGGGCGGGTGTTCCCACTGTGGCGTGATCGCGACGCCCAGGTACCGAATGTGCGACCCCAGTTGCTTTCCTTCCTAGCTCAAAGATACTCAGCGAAGGTATCTGCGGAGGATTTGCTCGCCTACCTAGTGTCCACGGCAGCACATGCAGCCTTCACAGCGACATTTCAGGAGGATCTTTCTACTCCGGGTCTCCGAATTCCACTAACAGCTGACGCCGACTTCTTCGCAGAGGCCACCGAACTCGGACGTTCCGTAATATGGCTTCACACGTTCGGCGAGCGAATGGCTGATTCAGCCAAGGGGCGCTTGCATGAACCACCACGGCTTCGGCCTGAGAGTAGGCCGCGTGTCCCGGCCGACGGAGCAATTCCGCAGAGCGCGGCTGGGATGCCCAACAACATCGACTACGACGCCAGCAAACGGAGACTCCAGGTCGGTTCCGGGTGGGTGGAAAATGTCACTCCGCAGGTCTGGAGCTACACTGTCTCTGGAAAGCAGGTGCTACGCCACTGGTTCAGCTACCGCAAGGCAAATCGGGAGAAGCCAATTATAGGTCAGCGTCGGCAACCATCGGCACTCGGAGACATCCAGCCTGATCATTGGCTGCCGGAATACACCGCTGAGTTACTCGACGTGCTCAATGTTCTTGGCCGCCTTATCGAGTTAGAACCCATCCAGGCCGCCCTGCTGACACGCATTGTTTCCGGCCCTCTAGTCTCGTCGGCCGAGTTGTTAGCTGCTGGAGCGCTGAGAGTGCCCGAGGCCCGGACACCTCAGATTCGGCGGCAAGCAAAGAAGTTACCGCTTCTCGACTGATCCGAACACCGACCGGCTGGGGCGGTGGGCATCCCGCCTCCATTCGGAGGCGGCGTGTAGGCGCGGCGCGCGCGCATGCGGCTGTCGACGGTGCGCAGAGCGCACCCTACAAGATCAAAGAACACAGGCGCGGCGTCAGAACCCACAAAGCTCCCGAAAGATTCCGCCTCGGTCGGCTCAAGGATCGAACACGAACACCCCGTGGTCGGTGCCCGCCCAGAGGCGGCCGGGGGTGGCTCGCTCGACGGCGAGGCTGAAGACGACGCCGTCGAAGCGGCCTCCGACCTGCTGCCAGGTGGCGCCGGCATCGGGGCTCGCATAGACGGCGCCCGCGGCGCCGAGATAGAGGTGCGACGGGTCGGCGGGATCGATCGCCAACGACAACAGCTCGGCGCCCGGCGGTGGGATTAGGGGCTGGAAGGTGGCGCCGCCGTCGGTGCTCTTGATGAGTTTGAAAGTGTAGTCCAGGACGTAGAGGACCTGGGGGTCGACCGGATCGAGGGCGACGGCGCGCGCGAGGAAGGGGACGTCGAGAGGGATCCAGGTGCTCCCACCGTCGGAGCTTTTGAACAGGCCGCGGTCCCGACCGGGGCAGCTGACCGGGCTCTGGCTGAGCGCCGCGACGTACACCTCGGAGGGCGCCGCCAGGCTCACCGCGATGGACTGGACCGCCGGCCCCGGCTGACAGCTCAGGAGCGGCGCCGGCGCCTGCCAGGCGTCCCCGCGGGACGTGCTCTTGAAGATGCCGGGATCGGCGCCCATGTAGAGGTTGGCCGGATCGCTCGGATCGACCGCCAGCGCCCCGGAGGGGCGGAAGCGGCGCACGCCGAGGTCGATCAAGCGCCAGGTCTGGCCGCCGTCGTCGCTGCGCTCCAGGCGCCCGGGCATGCCGGCGAAGACGGTCGCGGGCTGCTGCGGATCGAGCGCGGTCGTCGAGGTGAGGCTGGTGAAGGTCATCCGCGGATCGACGATCTGCCACGAGGCGCCGGCGTCGGTCGTCTTCCAGATCCCGCGCACCGTCGCCGCGGTGTAGGCGGTGCCCGGCCGCTCGGGGTCGAGGGCGACGGCGGGGACCTCGATCCCCCGCAGGCCGGTGTCGGCGGCGGCCCAATGACCGCCGGCGTCGGCGCTGGCGTAGATGCCGAGGAGGGGGATGCTGGCGTAGACGCGCGGGGGCGTGGCGGTGTCGATGGCCGCCGCCAGCACGTCGCCGGCGGGCAGGCCCTGCCGCAGCGCCTGCCAGTGGGTGCCGCCGTCGAGGCTCCTGTACAGCCCGCCGCTATGCTCGACCGTGTAGCCCACAAAGGCGACGACCAGGATCGACGGGCGGCCGGCCTGGACGGCGATGGCGGTGACCGCCAGGCTCGGCAGCTCCTTGCCGATCCGGCGCCAGCGCGCGCCGTGATCGGTCGACCGGTACAACCCGTCGCTGCCGCCGGCGTAGAGGAGGTCGGGATCGCCGGGCGCAAACACGAGGGTGTGCAGGCCCACTCCGGCGAGGCCGAACGGCTTCCAGGTGAGCCCGCCGTCAGTGCTGCGGAGGAGGCCTCTGTCGGTGCAGAGGTAGAGGACCCCGGTCACGGGATCGATCGCCAGGCCGTTCCCCGGCGGGACGGCCGCCACGAAGGACCAGTGCGCCGCCGCGTCGACCGTCCTGAAGAGGCCGGCGATGCTGGCGACGTAGAGCGTCGAGGTCCGGCGCGGATCGACCGCCAGCCCGAAGGCTGCGAATTCCTCCCCCGTCTGCAGCCCGGCGATGGCGAAGGCCCAGGTCTTGCCGCCGTCGGTCGTCTTGTAGAGGGAGCTCTCGGTGGCGGCATAGGCCGTCCCCCGGTGCCGCGGATCGAAGACGACCTGGCTGGTGAAGGTGTTGTCGGGGCCGGACCGATCCCAGGTGTCACCGCCGTCCGCGCTGTGGAAGATGCCGTCGAAGTAGGAAACCGCCAGCACCGTGGCGGGGTTGGACGGATCGACCGCCAGGGCGGTAAACCTGCCGCCGAAGGGTCCCACCGGCCGCCACTGTCCGGCGGGGCCTGCAGCCGCGGCGGCGCCGGCGGGCCGGGCTGCAAAGAGCGGCAGGGCGAGAGACAGCGCGACGGCGGCCAGGGCAAGGGCGCGGCGAAAGGTCATAGGCTTTGACTCCTCTGCCTATCCTACGTACGCGGGACGCGCGCCGTCGCACGGGATGCCGTCACGCGCGCCGGGCGACGAGGAGCAGCTGCCGCGCCCAGGCGCTGCGGCGGCCGGGTAGCACCGTCCGCTCGAAGCGCCGCGCCGCTGCGGGGCTCGGCAGGACGAATCGGCCGGCGCCGGCGAAGTGGCCGTACAGGATCTCGCGCTCGGGTACGATGGCGGCCTGGCGCAAGGCGGCGACGAGCGCCGCCGGGTCGTAGGCGGTATAGCGCGCGGGCCGGCGGCCCGGGCGCCAGCTCCACGGCTTGCCGGCCGCCAGGAGCAGGCTGTGCCGGTTCATGGCGCTGAAACAGAGGGTGCCGCCCGGCGCCAGCACCCGGGCCGCCTCCGCGAAGACACCGATCGGGTCGGACAGACAGCCGCACAGCGAGATCGCCACCAGGCCGGCGCAGGAGCCGTCCCGGAGGGCGAGCGAGGAAGCGGCGGCGGCGGCGAAGCCGCCCGCGCCGCGCGAGCGCGCGTACCGCGTCATGCAGAAGTCGTGATCCAGGCCCACGGCGCGGGCGCCGAGCGCCGCCAGCGACCGGGTGAGGTGTCCCGTGCCGCAGCCGACGTCGGCCCACAGCGCGCCCGGCCGCACGCGCTCGGCGCACACCGCCGCGCACAGCTCGAGGCCGCGCCAGAACGCGAAGTGGCGCGCCTCCCGCCGATCGTGCACCTGGGCCCAGATCTCCGGATCAAAGCGCATGGCTCGCCCCGGCGCCGGCGGTCGCGGTCTCGCCGGAGGGAACGACGCGCCGCATCTTCCCGCCCGGCCCGGAGAGCAGCGGGCGGCGCTCGACGTTCAGGACGCCGGCATCGAACCAGAGCTGGGCGGCCAGGGCGCCGCCGGGCAGGCCCGGCAGCCGCTCCCGCACGGCGCGGCGGAGCGCCTCCGGCTCGACCGCCGCTTGCGGCGCCAGCGCGACCGTCAACCGCGAGGCGCCGCTTGCGCTCTCGTCGAGCCAGATCTGGAAGTCGTCAGGGCTGCCGCCGAGGGTGGTGACCGCGGCCTCGACCAGGCGGGTGAAGTCGAGGTCGCCCAGCTTGACTCCCTCGGCGGCGATCTTCGCCGGGCTGTGCACCCCGCTCACCCGCCAGACGAGGCCCGCCTGACCGAGCGAGCAGTCGCACGGACGCCGGCCGAGCATTCCATGATCGCCGAGCTCCACGTTGAGCAGCACCTTCGGCGCGGCGAGCGACAGCGAGGTGAAGGCGAGGACGCCCTGATTTCCGCCGGCAGCCTCGGTGGCACCGGAGCCCGCCGCGATGACCGCTAGCCGGTCGCCGTAGAGGTGCATTTCGCCGGCTTCGGCGGCGAGCGGACAGGCGCCGCCGACGAAGCCGGTCTCGGTCGCGGCGTAGCGCGCGTAGACCCGCAGGCCGCCCCGCGCCAGGAAGTCGCGGCGCTCCGGGGTGAGCGGTTCGCCGCCCGCGAGCACGAGGTGGCGGGAGAGGTCCAGGCCGGCGGCCGCGGCGGCGCCGGCGACACGCATCGCGGCGCCGGCGAAGCACTTCAGGACCGCCG
>DATNKQ010000578.1:0-17221 GCA_035603315.1 Thermoanaerobaculia bacterium | reverse complement strand
GGCCGCCGCCCCGGCCGACGGGGCTGCGGCAGTCTCGGTGCGGGCCGGAGGCGGCGGAGAGGGGCTGGGCACGGCGACCGGGCGTGCCGGCGGGGGCGACACGGGCGGGACCGGCTTGCTCGGCTCGTCGCTGAAGGAATGCAGCAGCAGCTCCTCGACCGAGATCGGCGTCAGGCCCTCCTCGTAGGAGACTTCCTCGCCGCTGTAGAATTTGAAATCGCCCTCGTCCCAGCGCAGGAGCTGCTCGACCAGACGGTAGGTCTGGAGGCGGAGGACGGCAAGCAGGCGGGGCCGCGTCACGTACCCCTTGGCGACCAGGAGCTCGACCAGGCGGCCGCCCGCGGCCTGGTGCTCGGCCATGGCGCGCGCGAGCTCGGCCGACCCAAGAACCCCCTCGCTCACGAGCATGCGGGCGAGCCCCTCCTCCATCGTCTGGTTGAGGGCGTCCGCCGCCACGATCCAACCGTTCAGGAAGGAGATTGCGACGATGTCCTGCTGGCCCTGCACCGTGAGGATGCCGGTCTTCTTCTGCTGCGCGATGAGCTGCAGGATCTCGGGCAGCTGGAAGAGGTCTAACGTGCCTTCGACGGACATGCCGGCGGGTTTCCCTAACGGATCAGAGCTGGTTCCGCAGCTCCCACCGGACCCTCGCGCCCAGGTAGGCGAGCAGCCCGATGGAGGTGACGATCCAAGGTGCCAGATCGCCGGGATCATACCCCCAAGGGATGCGGTATCCGAGCCGGGGGAGGAGCGGGACGGTGAGCAGCGCCGCCGGCACCAGGAGGGCGAGGAAGACCCTCCCCCCCTCCCCTGCCTCGGCCGAGGAGACCCCCGGCAGCAGCACCCGCGACCAACGGGCGAGAGCGCCGGTGCCGAAGCGGAGCTCGAGCGGCGGCTCGGTGTAGCCGAAGGCGCGGCGCCCGAGATGGAGGGCGACGGCCAGGAGGATGAGCGATAGGGCGAGCGCGAGCGACAGGCCGCGGCGGAAGAGCTCGAGGCGCGGCGAGGGAGACTCGGCCTGCCAGCTCTGGAAGAGCTGGCGCCGGATCTCGGCGATGCGCGCCATGCCGCCGTCCGCGACCACCACCCGCTGCTGGTCGGCGTGCCGAAGCCAGCCGTCGACCCGCGCATCGTCGATCACGCGCGCCTGGGCGAGGGCGTGTTTCGACTCGTCGAAGAGGTAGGAATCCGAGTACGCCTGGCTGAGATTGAACTGCGCGGCGGCGTTCGACGGATCGGCGGCAGTAGCCTTCTGATAGTGCTGGATGGCGTTGCCGAAGTCCCCCTTGAAGAAGAAGTAGTCACCCAGGTCGAGGAGGACGGAGGCGTTGTTGGGCTCCCGTTCGAGCACCTGGCGATAGAGCGAGCGCGCGAGGTCCCACTGGTTGAGCCGCCGGTGGAAGTCGGCCAGCAGGTGTTTGACCGCCGGGCTCTCGGGGAGGATCGCGCGGAGGACGCCCAAGTCGGTGAAGAGGCCGCCATAGAGCCGGCCTTCGGCGAGGTTCTCCATGGCTTGAACGGGCGGCGACAGCATCACCGTCACCTGGCGGCGCTGCTCGGCGAGGAGGAAAGGCGAGCTGCCGAGGAGGAGCCAGACGGCGATCAGCACGGCGCGCTCGCTCGTCGAGGCGTATCCCCAGACCAAGAGCGACCAGTAGAGGAGCAGCCAGACGGTTCCCAGCGGCAGCGCCAACGGCCAGACGAGGAGCACGATCGCCACCGCATGGGAGGCGCCGCGCGGGATCCTGCGGGCGAGGAAATCGAAGAGGTCGCGGTAGAGGGCGCCGCCCTTGGTCGCCATCTCCACGGCCACGAAGAGGCCGCCGGTGAACAACAGCAGACAGAGGCTCCAGAGGAGCAGGTCCTGGCCCCACAGGTAGCGCTCGAGAGGCAGCCAGAGGAGGCGCTGATAGCCGCTCGAAAGGTCCCCGAGCGCGCGCATGGAGTTGCCCCGCAGGCGGTCCACGCTGGCCTCGGCGAAGGCGGTCTCGGGCCGGTCCGGATCGAGCCGCTCCGCGGCGTCGAGCGCCCATCTCGCATGGCGAAAATCTCCCTTCCGCGCCGCCCGCACCGCCTGCACGAGAGCGCCCAGGGAGAGGTCCGGCAGGCGCCGCATCCCGAGCTGCCGGCTGGTGGCGAGGAGGCCCTCCACGACCTGGCCGGCGCGTTCCCGATTGTTCGCCGTGGCGAACTGCAGCCACTGCTCCTGAAGCTGTTGCAGGGCCTGCTGGACGGGGGCGGACAGCTCGACGCCGGTCAGGTGGGGGGAGGAGACGGCCGGCGACGCCGAGCGGGCGGCGGGCGGCACGGCCGTCTGGGCGGAGGCCGGCGACGGAAAGGGCCCGCCGCCGAGCGCGAGCAGAGCGATCCCGGCGACGGACAGATGGCGGATCCGCATCGTTCGGCCGCCTCTAGGGATCAGCCCCGCTTCTGGACATAGCGGACTCGCAGGCGGTAGAGGAGGTCCTCCAGGAAAGCGGACTCCTGCGCCGTCAGGTTGCCCGCCGTCTTCTGGCGGAGAACGTCGAGCAGATCGATGTGGAGCCTGGCCATCTCCAGGTTCTCCGCCGACTGGCCCTCGGCCAGCTCGAGATCGCCGAGATAGAGGGCGACGGGCTCGGCCAGGACGGCCGCGAGGTCGTAGAAGGTCGGGGCGCCCAGGCCCGGCGGCGTGCCGGGCAGCTCGAGGCGCGCGCTGCCCTCGGAGGGGTCCGGATAGCCCGGGGGCGCAGCGGCCGGAGGGCGGGGCGGCGCGGCGGCGGGCGGGGCGGGAGGTGCCTCCTGGCGCGTTGTCCGCTCTGGCGGCGCCGGCGGAGGCTCGGGGGCGGCTTCAGTGGCAATCGATTTTTCGTCGAGGAACCGATACTCTTCGCGCAGCTCGCCGGCGGGCGTGAACATCCTCTTGTCGGTGACCTTGATCTCCTTGTCACTCACGGTGGTCCACCCATCCTTTCGGTTGCGAGCCGTTGAAAAATCGTAGCAAATCTGACCCTGCAAGCGTAGTGCTCGCGGCGGAGCGCCGAGCGGGCCAGCACCCGGAGGTCCCCATGCCCGAGCCCCCCGACCTGCAGAAGCTCGTCGACCTGGTCGCCCGCCTGCGTGCGCCCGACGGCTGCCCCTGGGACCGCGAGCAGCGGCTCCCGGACCTCCGGGCCTATCTGCTGGAGGAGGCGCACGAGACCGCCGGCGCCATCGACCGCCGCGATTGGGGGGATCTCCAGGAGGAGCTGGGGGACTTGATCTTTCAGATCGCCTTCATCGGTCGCCTCGCCGAAGAAGCGGGGGCTTTCAGCGTATCGCAGGCCATCGACGGCGTCCACCGCAAGATGGTGGCCCGCCATCCCCACGTCTTCGGCGGCGAGACGCTCGCCGACGCCGAGGCCGTGCGCCAGGCCTGGGAGCGCCGCAAGCTCCGGCAGGAGCCCGCGAAGACCTCGCTCCTCCAGGGCGTCCCCGACTCTCTTCCGGCGCTCCTCGGCGCCTACCGCCTGACTCAGAAAGCGGCAGGCGTCGGCTTCGACTGGCCCGACGCCGCGGCCGTCCTCGAGAAGGTCGAAGAGGAGATCGCCGAGCTCAAGGGCGCCCTCGGCGCACGGCCCGAAGCGGAGAGCCGGGCGGCGGCACAAGAAGAGCTGGGAGACCTTCTCTTCACCCTCGCCAACCTCGCGCGTAAGCTGGGGATCGATCCCGAGGCCGCCCTGGCCGCCGCCAACCTCAAGTTCCGGCGCCGCTTCGGCGCTGTGGAGTCGGGCTTGGCGGAGAGCGGCAAGACGCCCGGCGACTCTACGTTGGCGGAGATGGACGAGCTGTGGGACGAGGCGAAGCGAGCTGACAAGGACTAGCAGGCTCTTCGAAAATGGAACGGGCCGGCGAGACGCCGGCGCTCCCAGACGCTCCAGCTTTCACTTGGCGCGGCGCGCCGCTGCAGTGTCGCTCAGGACGTCGCGGAGATAGGGAAGGATGACCTTGGCCACGCGCTCCTGGCCCTGGGCGGTGGGATGGATGCCGTCGGCCTGGTTGAGGGCGGGGTCGCCGCCAACGCCCTCCAAGAGAAAGGGGACGAGGGGCACGTCCATCTCGCGGGCGATCCGCGGGTAGATGGCGGCGAAGCGGCCCGCGTAGTCCCCGCCGTAGTTGGGCGGTATCCTCATCCCCAGGAGGAGGACCCGCGCTCCGCCCGCCCGCGCGTGGACGACGATCTCGCGCAGGTTGTGCTCGATCTCCGTAGGGTCGGCGCCCCGCAGCGCGTCGTTGGCGCCCAGCCCGACCACCACGACGTCAGGCTTCTGCCGCAGCAGCCAGTCGATCCGCCGCAGGCCGCCGGCGCTGGTGTCGCCGCTCACCCCCGCGTTGACCAGGCGGATCGGGCTGCCGAGCTCGCCGAGACGCCGGGCCAGGAGCGCCGGGAAGGCCTGGTCCTCCGCCAGCCCCAACCCGGCGGTGAGACTGTCGCCGAGGAAGATGACGAGCGGCTGCCGCGGGCCGGCCGGCGTCGCCGCCGGCGGCTGCAACGGCGGTGAAGCCGGGGCGCCGGCCGCGGCGCCCGGAGCCGGCTGGGCCTTGCAGGCGGCGAGGAGCAGCAGGAGGAGGAGCGCACGCTTCATATGGTTCATTCTAGATCGGCGCGCGAAGCCGCCGGTTCCCGGTAATCTCGCCCACCTGCCGCGCGTATTGGAAATGATGAATGCTTCGCTCGGGTTCTCCACTGAGATGGCCATTCCCAGAATCGAGCTCCGCAACCTCAGCCGCCGTCTCCCGTCCGGCGACCGCATATTGACGATCCTCGACGGCGTGAACCTTGCCCTGCCCGCCGGCGAGTTCACGGCAGTGCTCGGCCCCTCCGGCAGCGGCAAGTCGACGCTCCTGGCCTTGATGGCGGGGCTCGATCGGCCCTCCGCGGGCGAGGTGCTGATCGACGGCGTCCCCATCCACGGCATGTCGGAGGACCAGCTCGCTCTCCTCCGGCGCCACAAGATCGGCTTCGTCTTTCAGACCTTCCAGCTCCTCGCCAACCTGACGGCGCGGGAGAACGTGCTCCTCCCCCTGGAGCTCGTCAGGGTGGCCGACGCCGGCGCCCGCGCCGACGAGCTGCTCGCCTCGGTCGGCCTCGAGGACCGCGGCCACCACTATCCCTCCCAGCTCTCGGGCGGCGAGCAGCAGCGGGTCGCCCTGGCGCGGGCCTTCGCCACCCGGCCGCCGATCCTTCTGGCCGACGAGCCCACCGGCAACCTGGACGGCACGACCGGCAGGCGGGTGCTCGAGATCCTCCTCGACCTGAGAAGGCGCTACGGCACCACCCTCGTCCTGGTCACCCACGACCCCGGGGTCGCCAGCCTCGCCGACCGCCTGATCCACCTGCGCGACGGCCGCATCGAGCGCCAGGAGTCGCCGGTCATAGTGAGCGTGCATTGAGCTTCGCCGGCTACCTGCGGACGATGCTCCGCGAGTGCCGCGGCGCCGCCGGGCGGCTGGGGTTCTTCGTCGCCTGCCTGGCGGTGGGGGTGGCGGCGGTGGTGGCGGTGGCCGGGCTGTCGTCCAGCCTCGACTCCGGCCTGCGCGCCGAAGCCCGCCAGCTCCTTGCCGCCGACCTCGTCGTCGAGGGCAGCCAGCCCCTGCCGCCAGGAACCGACCTCCTGCGCAGCATCGATCTCCCGGGCGTCCGCCGCACCGACGTCAAGGAGATGGTGACCGTGGTATCGGCGCCGGGCGTTGCTGGATGGCCGGGCCGTCCGGGCGCCAGCCAGCTCGTCGAACTCAAGGCGATCGACGGCGAGTACCCCTTCTACGGCAAGCTGGAGCTCCTGCCGCGGTCGCCGCTCGCCGATCTCCTGCGGGCGGACACCGCGGTGGTCGCTCCCGAGCTGCTGTCGCGGCTGGGGCTCAAGGTCGGCGACCCGCTCCTGATCGGCGGCCAGACCTTCCGCATCGCCGGGAAGGTCCTTTCCGAGCCCGACCGCATCAGCATCTCGCTCACCCTCGGGCCGCGGGTCTTCCTGAACGGCGCCGGCCTCGGGCGCACCACCCTGGTGGCGCGGGGGAGCCGGGTCAACAACAAGACCCTGATCAAGCTGCCTGACGGCGCCAGCCCGCCCGAAGTGACGGCGGCCGCGGGCCGGCTGCGCCGAAGCCTCCCCCATCCGAGCTTCTACCGGGTCGAGACCTACCGCGAGGGGCAGCCGGCCTTGCGCACGAACTTCCAGCGGATCGGCACCTTCCTCGGTCTGGTGGCGCTCCTCTCGCTCTTCGTCGGCGGCATTGGGGTGGCGCAGAGCGTCCGCGCCTGGCTCGCCTCCCGCATGGACGCGATCGCCATCCTCAAGTGCCTGGGGATGCGACCGCGCGAGATCCTCGCCCTCTACCTCGGGCAGACGGCCCTCCTGGGGCTCGCCGGGAGCCTGGCCGGCATGGCCGTGGGGGCGGCTGTCCAAACGCTCCTGCCGTACCTCTTCCCCGATCTCATCCCCGCCGAGCTGATCCGGGTGTGGCAGCCGACCGCCCTCCTCCGCGGCCTCGGCCTCGGGTTGGGGGTGGCGATCCTCTTCAGCCTGCCGCCGCTCGCCGGCGTGCTGCGGGTGCCGGCCGCCCGGGTGCTGCGCCGGGACGCCGAGCCGCTGCCCGGCCACCGGCCGATCGTCGCCGGCACCCTGGCCGCCCTGGCCGCCGGCATCCTGGTGATGGCCGCCCTCCAGTCGGGCTCCTGGCTGCGGGGCGCCCAGTTCACCGGCGGCGTCGTGGGCGTGACTCTGGCCCTGACCCTGGCGGCGCTCGCCGTCGTCTGGGGGGTGCGCCGGCTGCCGCGCGGCTTCGGCGGCTTCAGCAACATGGCGATCCGGCACGGGCTCGCGGCGCTGGCGCGGCCGGGGGCCGCCACCATGGGAGCGATCGTGGCGCTCGGCTTGGGGGTCCTGGTGGTGCTGGCCATGTCTCTCGTCGAGCGCCGGCTGTCCCAGGAGCTCACCTCCGAGCTCCCCGTGGGAGCGCCCTCGGCCTTCCTGGTCGACATCCAGCCCGACCAGTGGCCGGGGGTCGAGCGGTTGCTGCGGCAGGCGGGGGCCTCGCGGGTGGAGTCCGTGCCGGTCGTCATGGCGCGCCTGACCGCCATCGACGGCCGCGGCGTCGAGCGGATGGCGGGACGGATGCCGCGCGGAGGCCGCCGTTGGGCGCTGACCCGCGAGCAGCGTCTCACCTACATGGCGAAGCTCCCCGAGGACAACGTCATCGTCGCCGGCAAGCTGTGGAGCGATCCGCGCAAGGCCGAGGTCAGCCTCGAGCAGGAGTTCGCCAACGATCTCGGCGTCGGCCTGGGCTCCACCCTCACCTTCGACGTCCAGGGGGTGCCCATCGACTTGACCGTCACCAGCCTGCGCACCGTCAACTGGCAGACCTTCGGGATCAACTTCTTCCTGGTGGTCGAGCCGGGAGTGCTCGAGAGCGCGCCGCAGCAGCGCCTGGCGGTGGCCCATCTGCCCCGCGGCGGGGAGCAGCGAGTCCAGGACCTCCTGGCCGCCCGCTATCCCAACGTCACGTTGCTCAAGATCCGCGAGATCCTGGAGAAGATCGTCCACGTGCTACGGCGGATCGGGCTCGGCGTGCGCTTCCTGGGCGGCTTCACCGTTCTCGCCGGGATCGCCATCCTCGCCGGGGCGGTCAGCGCCGGCGCCGGGCGACGAGGCCTCGAGGTGGCGCTCCTGAAAACGCTCGGCGTGACCCGGCGCGGCGTGATGGCGACGTTCGCGGTCGAGTACGCCCTGATCGGGCTGGTGGCGGGGGTGATCGGGGCCGCCGGCGGCGCCGTACTCTCGTGGGCGGTCGTCACCCGCGGATTCACCCTGCGCTGGGAGCCCCAGACTTTGCCGCTCCTGGCGGCGGTCGCCGGCAGCATCCTGCTGACGGTGATCGCCGGCATCGGCGCCAGCTTCCGCGCCCTCGAGCGGAGGCCTATCGAGGTGCTGCGGAGCCCGTGAGGCGCCGGCGCCGGGACAGCGCGAGCGCCGCCAGCGCGGCCGCTCCCCCGGCCCCGGCCAACCGCAGCCCCCACACCCACCCGGCCGGCCGGTAGTCGAGCCGGGCTCGATGCGTTCCCGGGCTCGCCTCGAACCCCAGGAAGCCGCCGTTGACGCGGAGCACTGGGACCACCTTCTCGTCCACCGCGAGCTGCCATCCTCGGGCGTAGCTGACGCTCGATACGACGAGCCCGCCCGTCCGGGAGTCGACCCGGAGATCGAAGCCGTTCGACAGGGGGTGGAGCCCGCTCACCCGCCCGTCCTGGGCCACGGCCGGCGCCGTCTCCCCTTCGACCACCGCCTCGCGTGCGAAGTCGTCGTTCGCCAGGGCGCTCCGCACGGCCTCCTCGCGGCCCGCCGCCGTCTGCCGGCTGGCCGGCATGAAGAAGAGCGGCAGCGCCCGCGAGTTCCTCCACACCTTTCCCCCTTCTTCGTCCAGCACCTCCTCCCAGGGAGGCGGCAGCTCCCTGCGGTGGCGGGTGAGCAGGTAGCGCACGCCCAGGTAGTCGGGGAAGCTCTGCGGATAGGGCAATCCCCCCTCCGTGATCCTCTCGCCGGCCTGGTGGCCGGGGTCGAAGGCCTTGCCCACCACCCGGGCCGCGGCTGCCGGCCGCATGGGATCGTTGCCGCGCGGGTCCCACAACCCGTAGAAGGCCGGCAGGTTGGACGCCAGGTCGTAGCCTTCGGCGAGCACCCGGAAGGGCGCTTCCGGCCCCCGGTTGCGCTCGACCAGGAAGGCGAGCGACGGCGGGGGCGCGAGATCGAAGCTCGCCGGCACGATCGGGTTGTAGCGGACACCCAGGAGGAGCAGATCGAGGGCCAGGCAGGCCACGGCGACCGGCGGGAAGGCGGGCCGCCAGCGGGGGACGAGGAGGGCGAGCGCCGCGACGGCAGCTCCGGCGAGCGTCGCCGCCCACCACGCTCGCTGCCAGGGCGCTCCGGGAGGCGGCACGAAGACCAGCACCGCTGCCAGGGCCGTGAGCGCGGCGGCGGCGACCGCCCGGCTGGAGCGCTGCCGCCCGAGCTCCTCGAGATGGAGGCCGGCGGCCACCGCCACGGCGAGGAGCCAGAAGAGCCGCAGGCGGCCGGCGGCGCCCTGCCCGAGGACGGGGAGCGCCATCAACAACCCGAAAAGAGGCGGCAGGCGAAGAGAGGCCATCAGGGCGGCGGCGCCGCCTGCCAGGATGAGCAGCGCCCTGCCGCGGTGCAGCAACGCACCGGCGAAGGCCAGGGCGAGGGCCGAGAGCCCGGCGTAGAGAGTGCACATCTCGTTGAAGTTCGACGGTCCGGACCAATTGCCGTCGCGGGGGCTGCCGAAGACCAGCGGATCGACGAGGGGGAGCAGGAACCTGCCCTCGAAGAAGGGCGGTTGCACGCCCAGGGGCAAGACCGCGAAGACGGCCGCCCTCTCGCTCTCCGGCACCGCCTCGGCGACGGGCAGGAGGACGGGCGCCGCCAGACAGGCGGCGAGGGCCGCCGCGGCGGCCAGGCGGAGGAGGAACCTTCCCCTGCCGGCCGCCGGCCGGACGGCCAGCGCCACGGTCACGGCGAGGCACGCCAGGGCCGTGTGCGCCAGAGTCTCCGGATGTCCCGCAAGGGCGAGCCCGGTCGCACAGACGACGAGACCGGCGACGCCGCCTCTCTCGCCGCGGCGGCAGAGGACGATCCCCAGGAGCACGCCCGGGATCCACGCCGCCGCCATGCCCAGGGGGTAGTAGAGCCAGGCGATGGCGAAGCTGCCGAGGGCATAGGAGACGGCGGAGAAGGCCGCGCCCGCCCTGCCGGCGCCGAGCGCCAGCAGAAGCGCGTGGGTGAGGAGCAGGGCGAGCAGCACCTGCCAGGCGGCGGCGACCGTCAGCGCGCGAGCGGGCGGCACAGGTAGCGCCAGGAGGTGCAGCGGTGCGAAGGGAGCCGATTGGGCGTTCCCCAGGAGCGGCTGCCCGGTGCCCAGCTCGTGAGCCCACAGTGGCGCTTCGAGACGCAGGAGGCGCTCCCGCACGAGGGCGCGAAACGGCACCATCTGCAGGGGGATGTCGGCCAGCAAGGCGTTGGCGGGGACCACCCTCCTCGCCACGGTCTCCCGCCAGGGCCGCCACTGATAGGCGATGTCGGTCGCCACCTGCAGCCGGCCGGAGACGAGGGGGACGGCGAAGAGCGCCGCGGTCAGGGCGAGGTAGGCGACGGCCGCGCGCACGGAAACCTCGCGCCGCCACCGATGCACCAGCCCGGCAATCAGGGCGCCGCCGGCCAGGAAGAGGAGCAGGGCCATGGACGCGCGCTTTCGAGAAAGAGGGCTATCGTGCCGCGCTCGGCCGGTCCAGGAGATCGCTGACCGGCACGAACCGGTAGCCCTCCGCCAGCGCCCGTGGCACCTCGACCGCCAGGGTTTCGAGGGTCGCCGGATGAGGATGGCCGATGGCGATCACCGAGCCCCGCGTGCGCGCCACCTGCAGCATGCGGGCGAACTGCTGGCGGATCATCTCCGGCCGCAGGTCACCGTCCAGGAACACCTGGCGCTCGGCGGCCGGCACGCCCAACGAGGTGGCGAGGCGGTAGCCGACGCTCTCCGGGCTCGTCCGCGAGTCGAGGAAGAAGAGGCGGCGGGAGGCGAGGACGGCAAGAATGGCGCGCATCGAGCGCTCGTCGGCCGACAGCCGGGAGCCCATGTGGTTGTTGACCCCTACCGCGCCGGGGACCGCCGCCAGCGCCGCTGCGGTCGCCTGCTTGATCTCGTCCTGATCCATGCCGAAGCGCAGGGCGCCGGGACCGGGATCGGCGCCGTTCTTGGCCTCCATCGGCAGGTGGCAGAGGACCTCGGCCCCGTGGCGATGGAGCGCTGCGATCACCTCCGGAGTGGCAGTCTCGAAGGGGAGCACGGCGTAGGTCATCGCCACGCCGAGGCGCGCCAGCGTCTCCACGTCCTCGACGCTGCGGCCGAGATCGTCGATGACGATCGCCACGCGTACCCCCTCGACCGGGCCCGGGTCATCGCCGGAGGGCTTGGCTGCGCCGGCGGCAGAGGGGTGGATCGATGCAGGGTCGGAGTGGCCCTGACGGGAGGCGCGATGCCGGGGCGAAACCGCCCGCGCCGCCACCTTCGGCGATGTCGCGGATTCCAACCGCGACTCGTCGCCCGAGTGGCGACAGCCGAAATAGAAGCCGGCGCCGCCGACGAGGACGCCGAGGAGGAAGAGGAGGAAGCCCCGGGCTCCGGAGCCCTTCGAGCCGGAGTCAGCGGATCGCCTGGTCGCGGGCCGGCGGCGGAGCATGGATCGCTCTCCGGAGACGCCCGGCCGGTGAGCCCGGCGGACCCATCCGGGCTTCAGGCGGCTTTCTTGGCCGGCTCCGCCTCGCCGGAGAGCCGGCGGACCGCGCGGTCGAGGATGAGGTCGTCGATGGGGACGTCCTTCTCGAGATAGGTCCGCGCCCGCTCGTCGACCAGGAGGTCGGGCTTCAGGGCCTCCTTGAGCGGCTTCTTGTCGGGGCCGGTGTAGAACGCGTCGGTGTAGAGGAGGCGTCCGCCCGAAGAGAGATCGAGGCTGCCCTGCCGCCCGGCATGGCCGAACGTCCGCTCGCCGACCAGCTCGGCGCCCGCCTTCTGCCGCAGCACCGTGGCGAAGATCTCGGCGGCTCCCAGAGTGCCGCGGTCGACGAGGATGACCATCTTGCCGTTCCAGACGGGGGGTCCGCTGGCGGCGAAGCTCTGGGCCGGCCCCGAGCGGCCGGCGAGCACTCCCAGGTCGCCGGTGGCGAAGAGCTCCGCCGTCGAGTAGGCGGACTCGGGCTCCCCCGAAGCGACGCCGCGGAGGTCGATCAGGAGCCGGCCGTGTACGCGATCCTTCCCCTTGGCGAGCGCTTCCCGGACCTGCGCCGGAGTCTCGCGGACGAAGCTGGGGATCCGCAGCAACGGCGCGCCCTTGGCCTCCCCCAGGGAGGCGGGCGGCGGATCGAACGGTTTGAGATCGAACGAGGCCTTCACTGTCTCCCCGACCCGCACCATCTCCATCGGCACGTGCGTGCCGGGCGCCCGCGCCAGGATCTCCTGGATCTGCCACAACGGCATCAGGCGGGTCGAGCGCCCGTCGATCTTGGCCACGATGTCGCCCACCTTCACCCCCGCCTGCGAAGCCGGGCTGCCCTTCTCTACCGCCAAGACGTAGGCGACGCCGCGCTCCTTGAGGAGCGCGATGCCGCTGTAGCGCCGCCCCACCGCCCGCGCGTCCTGGTAGGTCGCCACCTGGTCGGCGGGCACGTAGATCGAGAAGGGATCGAGCGCGTCGGTCGTGCCGTCCAGCGCTCCCGCCATCAGGCCGCTCATGTCGGGCTCGTCGACATACGCCTGGCGCACCAAGCCGAGCACCTCGCTGAAGACGGAAAGATACTTGTAGAGGCTGTCCTCCTGAACGGCCTCCCGCTCCTCCGAGGCGCGCAGCAGCGTGCCGGCGAGAATAGGAAGGACCAGGGCGGCGGAGAGGACGAGGAAGACGATGCGGCTGCGGTTCATAGGGGGCCTACCGTAACCAGGTCAGGGGGTTTTCAGGACGGTTTTCCACGCGGACCTCGAAGTAAAGCTTGTCGGAGGCCAAGCCTACGACCTGGCCCAAAGATACCATATCTTCCTTGGCCACCCGGCATTCGGAGAGCCCGGCGTAGAGGGTGAAGACCCGCCCCGGATGGTGCACGACGACGGTCAGGCCGTAGCCCTCGAAGGGGGCGGCGAAGAGGACCCGGCCGGGGAAGACCGCCCGCACCTCGCTGCCGGGAGAGGTGGCGATGTCCACGCCGTTGTGCGGGACCTGGGTGCGGTAGCGAGGATCGAGCTGAGGGCCGAACCCGGCAGCCACGCGGCCGCGCGCCGGCCAGTCGAGCACGCCGCGAAACTGCTGCATGGGCTGGCCCGCCAGCGCCTGCGGGCTGCGCCCGTAGAGGAGGTCGAGGAAAGCCGCCAGCTTGCGCTCCTTCGCCGCCAGCTCGTCCGCCCGGGCGGCCAGAGCCCGGCCCTCGCGCTCGGACTGGGCGAGGAGGGCCGCCTGGCGGAGTTGGAGCTGGACGAGCCCCTTCCGGCGCACCTCCTCCTGGGCGATCCAGCGCTCCAGCTCGCCGCGCGCCGCGACCAGCCGATCGCGCTCCCGCGCCAGGTCCTCCCGGTCCTCCATGTAGCGGTCTATGGTTTCGCGGTCGTGCCGGGCGAGGTAGCGCACCATGCGGATCGAGGGGAGGAGCTGGTCGCCGGGCTTGAGCGAGAGGAGGAGCCGGAGCGTCCCCTGCCGGCCCAGGCGGTAGAGGCCGGCCAGCCGCCGGCCGAGCTCGCGGCGGCTGGCGGCGAGCGCCGCCTCCAGGCGCGCCACCTCCAGCTCCCCCGCCGCCGCCTGCCGGGCCGTCAGGTCGCGCGCCGCCACCGCCTCGGCGAGCCGCTCCTCCTCGAGCTTGAGCTCGAGGTCGGTCTGCGCGAGCCGGCCCGCGAGACCGCTCTGCTCCCGGCGAGCGTCCGCAAGCCGGCTCTCCAGCCGCGAGATCTCGGCCCGAATGTCCGCCAGCTCCCGCTCGCGGACAGGCTCCTGGGGCAGAAGGGGTAACGACAGGAGAAGGAGCAGGAAGGATGACGCGATGCGGCGGGATACCGGGGCCATCGGGGGGAGATTGTACTCGCGTGGCGCCGGCTGCCGGCTGGTCCCCCGCGTCAGGAGGCGGCAGCATGTAGGGTGCGCTGCGCGCGACTGCAAAGGGGGGACCGCTCCAGTTCCTCCATAAGCACAATGCAGAGGTCCGGAATCTCGCGGGCTTTGTCTTCAATCCCCACGACCTGCGCCGGACCGCCTCGACTCATATGGCGCGTCTCCAGGTGCGAGACGAGGTGCGGGAAGCCGTTCTCAACCACAAGAAGAAGGCCTTGCGAGCCGTCTATAACCTCTACGAGTATGACCAAGAGATACAGGATGCGCTCACGCTTTGGGCAGGAGCTGTGCTGAGGATGGTGAGCGCGGATGTGCAGCGGAAAGCGGCGTAGCAATCGCTGCCATGCCGCGATGCCGCCGCGCCCTGGCGTGCGGTGCAACCTGCGGTCCGCATCTGCTGCTAAGATGATGTGATGATCGTTCGTTCGGTGGGGACGCCATCCCTGCCGTTCCCTGCTCGCAGGCGGTCAAGGGCAGGAGTGTTTGCTTTCGTGACGGACGCGAGAGGAGCGCTAGATGGGAGACAGATCGAACGACGAGGAGCGCCGTGCACCTTCACGACCGGTGAATGCGGCGCAGCCGGCGAGCCCGCGCTTCTCTGGCGCGCGCGAGCTCACTGAGGTCTACGTCCACCGCGAGGGCCACGTGCCGATCCGCGCGATGGCGCCGTCCGACGAGGCGCCGTCATTGATGCAGCGCCTGCGGCGGGAGCTGCGCGAGTTGCCACGCCTTGCGGTGAGCCCGCACCACGGCGCCGTGGACCTGCAGCTTCGCGATGCGGCAGGTGCGCCGGTAAAGAGCGGCACCGTCGTTCTCAATGGGCCCGGCGGGTCTGTCGCGATCGCGATCGATCCCAACTCGCGACGCTTTCGGCTGGGCGAGCTCGCGCCGGGAGCCTACACGGTGCGAGCCGCATCGGCATCCGCCGGCCAGGGCACTTTGGCGATCACGGTGCGCGCGGGCGACGTGACCCGCCAGGCGGTACCGCTCGACGGACGGCCGAGCGCAGGCAAGGTGAACGTCGAACTGGCGGTGAAGGGCACGCAAGCCTCCCAGGTCCAGGTGCGCGCCGTTGATCGCAACACAGGGAGGGTCGCTTTCGACGGGCTCGTCGACGTGGTGAATGGCGTGCTCAAGATCGCGCAGCTGCCAATTGGGGTCTATCACTTCGACATCCGCGACGACGCCGGCGCCCAGAGCTGCTATGACACCGACGTTACTGCGATCCTCGCGCACGTCCCGTTGATCGCGATCCAGCTCGATCCGCACTTGCCGCCGCCGCCCGGCCCCGACGACACGCGCTTTGCGGGCCTGCCTCCAGAGCTGGGCCAGCTTACCGCGCGCCTGCCCGAGTTCGGCGTCCACTCCATCGAGCAACTCGCGGCCGTCGAGAGCGAAGCGCTCGTGCACTTGGTCAAGCAGTCGCAAGCCGGCGCTACGCTACCGCAGCGATGGTTTTCTGCCGCGGTAGACGCTGCGCGGGCGCAGGTTGGGCTCACGCGGATGGTGGGCGAGCATCGCAATCCGGTGTGGCTCGGCAAGGGCGGCCGGTTCGAGCGCGCGTTTTTGCCACTCGCGGCGGGCGACGCGCAGCTGGCCGTGCGGCTGCCAGCGGGTCAGCAGGCCGAGTTGATGATCACGCGCCCCACCGGCGCCGTCGAACGGCACGTGATCCACGGCTCGCAAGTGGTGGCGCTCTCCATCAGCGCGGCGGAGGCGGCCGGCTCCGTGGCGATTCAGGTGTCGCTGTCGAACAGCTCGTCACACCCGATCCGTGGCGAACTGGTGGCGGTGCTGCCGGGCTACGCCGCAGCCGGCTCCTTCGCCGCGCTGCCCACGACGCAAGATCGCCTCGAGCAACTATATCGCGCGCTAGCGGTGCAAAACCCAGGAATCGGCACCACCGTCGTCCCCAAATCGCTCGAGCCCGAGAACATCCAGAGCTGGCTCGATCGGGCGCGCGCGTTCCTAACGGTCGTGGGCGTCTGCAGCCTCGACGACCTTGGCAAGCTCCGCCTCGATCCGGCGCGGCTATTCCATGTCGGCGCGTACCTGGCGCCGCTGGCGCCGCCGACGGATCCGAGCCACGTAGTGTCGTTGACGAACTACTCTTTCTCCGAGATCCTTGACGGAAAAGTTGTCTACTACCGACCGAACGATCTCCTGCACTCGACCGCGGTCGTCCTGGCCGGCGAATGGGACATCACCGGGCAGTCCGTGGTCATCGCGCAGGAGGTTCGCGAGCTGGTCGTGATCGCGCGGTCGATCCGATGGGACTCGGCGAGCCGCATCACGTGGGAGATGCCGTCGCTGCCGGCCACGCTCAGCTATTGGCCGAATCCGGCGCCGCGCGGAGCCGACGGTCCCTCGGACGGCGTCAGCGGAGCCAACGGTACCGACGGAGATCAAGATCCGGCGCCGTCTCTCAATGGCGGCGGAAACGCGGTGACTCCCGCGCCGATCCTGACGCTCTACATCTTTGACGCGACCAACAACCTGCCGCCAATCGATCTTCACGGTCAAGACGGCGGCGCTGGCGGCCCCGGCCAAAACGGCGGCGATGGCGGCAACGGCGCGCAAGGCTGGCACGCCGACTCGCACTTCTTGAGCTGCTGCCGCGAGGTGGGTTGGGGCGGAAACGGCGGCAATGGCGGACGCGGCGGACGCGGCGGACCGGGAGGCAACGGCGGGCAGGGCGGGCGGATCACGCTACTCACGTCGGACGCAAGCATCGGCGTGCTCTCGGATCGGCCGCCGAGCATCGACATCACTTCGGGGCATGGCGGCGACGGCGGCCCGGCGGGCAACCCCGGCAGCGGCGGGCACGCCGGTCCGGCTGGCTCGGCCGACTGCGAGACGTTCTGCGACGACCACGACGAGCGGGTCGGCTCCGACGGCGTGGGCGGAGGACCGGGCTCAACGGGAAACGCTGGCGTCGAAGGGCCGGTCATTCTGAGCGATGCGCTCCAGGTGCTGCCCATCAGTCTCGATCAGTGGAACGCGGCGCTCAACATGCCGCACATCCTGCAGGTGACACCAACCGAGGTGGAGCCCGGCGAAACCGTGACCATCACCGGGCAGAACTTCCAAGTCGGCAGCGACAAGATCTTCTTCGATGGCGTGTTGCAGCCCGACGCCACTGCCACCATCAGCAGCTCCACCGACGGCAGCTTCACGGTGCCGCTCGATTCGCAGGGCGGCACGCACCCGATCGTGATCCGGCCGGTGGGCGTTACCAGCCGCCGCTCGAACCGTGTCATGATCCGCGTCATCCCCAAGGTGGATGCGATCTCGACGGGCACGCGCTGGAACGAGAGCACAATTCAGACGGTGACGGGCCTCGCATTCGCCACCGGCTGCCAAGTGATCGCCGAGGATTGGGACCCGATGATCGCCGGCCATCCAGGCTACAACCTGCCGGTCACGAGCAACACGCGTACCAGCATCACGCTGAGCATTCCAGCCGCGCCGCTCAACAACCTGCGCGGAGTGCGCCGCATCCGCGTGCGCAATCCCGACGGGGGTGTGAGCCGCGGCGGGCAG
>DATNKQ010000573.1:0-3780 GCA_035603315.1 Thermoanaerobaculia bacterium | reverse complement strand
GATGTGCGAGATGAGCCGGCCCCCCTTGGGATCCTCCTCGATCGACCAGCCGTAGCCGTAGCTGGCGTGCGCCGCCCGCCCCTGCGAGACGAAGGGGGTGATGTACTTCTTGCGTTCGTTGGCCGAGAGGATCTTGTCGCCGGCGAGCGCCAGGTGCCAGCGGTAGAGGTCGCCGGTCGTCGACAGGATGCCGCCGTTGCCCCGCAGGTCCCACCAGGGGCCGTCCGGCGCCCAGGGATGGTCGAAGGAAGTGCCCCAGTCGCCGTCGGGCTTGTAGCCGCGTGCCGCCCGTTCGGCGTCGGGCACGTGGAAGCCGGTGTGGAGCATGCCGGCGGGCGCCCACAGGCGCTCCTTCAGGTACTTCTCGAAGGGCTCTCCGGAGGCGATCTCGACCACCGCGGCCAGCAGGCTGTAGCCGGCGTTCGAGTAGCGGAACTTGCGCCCGGGGACGGCGATCAGCTTCGCCGCCAGCGCTCGGCGCACCATCTCGGCGCGGGTGACTTCCTCGTACTCGTCGTCGCCCAGGACGTCCGGCAGGCCGGAGGTGTGGGTGAGCAGCATGTGGAGGGTGATCGGCTGCTTGTCCTCGGGGACGGGGCCGAGGAACTTGGCGAGCGGGTCCTCGACCTTGAGCCGCCCCTCCATCTCCAGCTTCAAGATGGCGGCGGCGGTGAACTGCTTGGAGATCGAGGCGATGTCGAAGATGGTGTCGGCGGTGTACGGCCGGTGGTGCTCGCGGTCGGCCAGGCCGTAGCCCTTGTCGAGGACCACGCGCCCCCTCTGGGCGACCAGCGCCGAGCCCGAGAAGCCGAAGCTCTCGAGCCGCGAGAGATAGCGGTCGAGCGCCTCGCCGAGCGGTCCGTGCGCCTCCCCCCGGCCGGCCGCGCTGGCCGCCCCGCAGGCGACGGCGGCGAGGACCGCCGTCCCCAGGACTGCCGCCGATAACCTGCGATCGAATCGCTTCATCCGCCTCCATTCCCTCCTGCGCGCGAGCATCTTGGCACAGGTCGCCGGCGCCCGGTGCCGATCCGCGAGCTGCGCTATCATCGCCGGCGGTCGACCACTGCACCCTTTCCCGGAACCTGCGAAGTGGAGGTATCCCATGCCCACCCGTCTTCGTGAGCCGTTCGCCCTCCTGAGCCTGGTCCTCTTGTCGCTGCTTGCCGGCCCGCGCCTGCACGCCGCCGCGGCCGGCGACCCCGGGGGAGTGGAGAAGGGGACGGTGATCTCGGCCGGCGGCGTCAGCCTCTACGTGGAGGCGCGGGGCGGCGGGACGGGGACGCCGCTCTTCGTCGTCAACGGCGGCCCCGGCTTCGACCACAACTACGTCCACGTGTCGCAGGCCTGGGACGTCCTCGCCAAGGACCGCCCCGTCGTCTTCTACGACCAGCGCGGCAACGGCCGCTCGGGGGCCTTGAAGGAGGGCCAGTCCTGCACCGTCGCCGACCAGATCGCCGACCTCGAGGCGGTGCGCGCCCACGTCGGCGCCGACCGCATCGACCTCCTCGGCCACTCCTGGGGCGGCTACCTCGTCATGGCCTACGCCGCCCGCCACCCCGAGCACATCGCCCACCTGATCATCTGCGATTCCGCGGCCCCCAAGTGGGGCGACACCCGTTTCCTCTTCAACGACGTCTACCCCGAGACGGTGGCGCGGCAGGACGCCCTCGCCTTCGCCGACGCCCTGGGCGACAAGCCGGCGATCGACCAGGGGATGCACGAGTACCTGTCGATGCTCTTCGTCTCGCCGGAGAAGCGGGACTACTTCCTGGCGCACGCCGCGGAATACCACTACAACCGGGAGATCAACCGCCTCTTGAACGCCGACCTCGCGCGCTTCGACCTGAACCCCGAGCTTCCCAAGTTCCACTTCCCGACCCTCGTCCTCTCCGGCCGCTTCGACGCCAACGTCGCCCCCTCGACCGCCTGGAAGATCCACCAGGCGATCCCGGGCTCCCGGTTCGTCGTCTTCGAGAAGAGCGGCCACCTCCCCTACTACGAGGAGCCGGAGGAGTTCGTGCGGGTGGTGTCGGGATTCCTGGCGGGGAAGTAAGGGGAGGGCAAGCATCCGGCCGGGCTTGCGCTGGCGGCTGGCCTGCGCCAGAATGACGAGGCCATGCGGAGAGCCAGGTTGACCCTCAAAGCCGCTGTCCCAGCGCTCCTCCTCGCCCTCGCACTCCCTGCGATGGCCGCCGCGCAGACCTGCACCACCACGCCCACGGCCCTCTGCCTCAGCAACAGCCGCTTCCAGGTGTCGATCACCTGGGCGACCAGCAACGGGCAGTCCGGCGTCGGCCAGGCGGTGTTTCTGACGCCCGACACCGGCTACTTCTGGTTCTTCGCGAGCAGCAACGTCGAGGTCATCGTCAAGGTCTTGAACGGCTGCCCCCTGAACCACCGCTTCTGGGTCTTCGCCGGCGGCCTGACGAACGTCCACACGGTCCTCACCGTGCGAGACATGCAGACCGGCAGCTTTAAGACCTACAACAACCCCCAGAGAACCCCGTTCCAGCCCATCCAGGACACCAACGCGTTCTCGAACTGCCCGTAGAAGCCCGTAGGAGATTGACTGCCGCGTTGCGGATGGGCCCTCGCCTTCGACGGCAGGAGGCAGGGGCCGTGGCAATCGTTCACTCTCTTGTCTCAACCGACGCCTTGCCACGGCCTTTCACAGTCTCATCGAGCTGCTCTCTCTACGGGAAGGGGAAGGTGGGTCCGCCGTAGACTCCCATGCTGTTGCGCGTGCCGTCCGTGTTGTTGAAGTGGAGATCGGGGAGCCCGGTATGCAGGGCGGGCGAGGTCGGCGAGAGGTTGTAGCACTTGGTGCCGAACTTGGGGTCGGAGAAGAGGTTGCCGAGGTTGCCAGTGGTGTCGAAGAAGGTGCCTCCCGGTCCGGCCGGAACGTTGTTGAAAAAGAGGTTGAAGTTCTCGACCAGGGTGGCGGGCGCGGAACCCGCGGACAGCGCGGCGGTCCCGACCCCTCCCGTCGTGGTGTTGTTCACCAGGATCGACGACTCCACGGTGAGGACGCCGTCGAAATCCGTCGCCGCGGCGCCGCCGTTGCTCGCCTTGTTGCTGTCGAAGATCGAGTTGAGGACAGTGGCGAAGCCGGCCGGGATCCAGAGGGCGCCGCCGTTGCTGCCGGCGGTATTCGCCAGGAGGACCGTGCGCCGGATATCGGCGTTGCCGAACGGTCCGAGGACGTGGACGGCGCCGCCGTCTATATTCGCCACGTTGGCCAGGAACTCGCTGTTCTCGACGCTCACCAGGCCGTCGAACTCGACGGAGATGCCGGCGCCGTAGGGAGCCGTGTTGCTGACGAAGGTGTCGTGACTGAGGTATGGATGCGCCAGGTAGGCGGACTCCAGGCCGCCGCCGATGAAGTTGGAGTGATTGCCCTGGAAGCAGGTGCAGCGGATCAAGGGCGCCGCCTTGCTGCCGGCGATGTAGGCGCCGGCGCCTTGCGGGTGGGACGACGCGGTGGCGGTGTTGCCCGTGACGAGGCAGTTCTGGATCATCGGCGACGAGCTGTCGACGCGGATGCCCCCGCCGCCGGCGCCGGTGCCGCCGGTGATCTGGAAGCCGTCCAGAGTGCTGGCATCACCGTTGAGGAAGCTCACCACCGTCCCACCGGTGCCGTGCAGGATGGCGCCGAGAGGAGTGGTCGACTGGACCGTGACCGCCTGGCCGGAGAACACGAGGTTCCCCGTGTAGGTGCCAGGGTTGACGCAGACGACGGCGCCGCGCTTGGAGCCGTTGATCGCTGTCTGGATGAGGCTC
>DATNKQ010000557.1:0-12798 GCA_035603315.1 Thermoanaerobaculia bacterium | reverse complement strand
GGCAGGCCGCCGCAGGCGCCCGTCCCCAGGTCGGTGCCCGCGGCGGTCTCGATCCAAGCCCGGTCCTTGAAGACGTCCGAGAACCAGAGGTGGTTCGGGGGCGCGCAGGTGGCGCTCGCGCTGTCGCCGCCGGAGGTGGTGCCGGCGATCATGGTGGCGGCGCCGGCGGTGACGAAGAGCGGGCCGCCGGAGTCGCCGAAGCAGGCCCCTGAGTTGCTGCCCGCGGCCCCCAGGGGAGCGCCGAAGTTGACGCAGACCTGGTTGGCGCCGTCGACGCCGGCGGCGCTGCAGGCCGCCACGGTGACGCTGCCGGAGCGCTTGATGCCGGCGCCCGAGGAGAGGTCGCCCGAGACGCCGAAGCCGACGATGACGCCGGGGGTGCCGGCGCGCGGCTTGGCCATGGTGTCGATGGGCGAGGGGGCGATGCCGGTGACGGGCGCCGCCAGTTTGATCACCGCCAGGTCGCTGGCCTGGCCGAAGACGAAGGCGGGATGGACGGCGACGGACGACACCTGGAAGGTCCCCGCATGCTGGAAGAAGACGCTCTTGGTCGACGGGTCGACGAGGTCCCAGCGCTTGGCGCACGCGGCGCCGGAGAGGATCTGGCCGTTGTCGGGATCGGTGCAGACGCAGTGGGCGGCGGTGAGCACGGCGCGGCAGCCGATAAGGGTCGCCGTGCACGAGGCGACCCCCTGCGACGTGGCGTTGACGAAGAGGCCTACCGAGGGCGATCCGGCGGACGGCAGGCCGTTGACGATCCGCGGCGCGACCTGACTGGAGGAGCTAGCCTGGCCTGCCGGCGCGGCTGGAGCGGGGGCCCCCGGAGAGGGCATGGGGGCCGCGGATATCGGAGCCAGGGTCGCCAGGGGAGCCAGGGGCGCCAGGGAGGCTGCGAGGGCTAGGACGATGGCGGTTCGCATCTTTCATTGCGCGGGCCTCAACCAGCGCGCGGCGCCCGCCTCGTCCAAAGCTCTCTGCAAAAGCCCTTCCAACCGCATCTCTTTCGCCCGCTGTCCCAGGTAGTGGAGGTCGACGCCGCTCCTCTGGACCTTGAGGATTCCCTGCACGTCCTCCCACGCCAGCGAGGAAATTTCGTCTCCCAGCCGAAGCCCGTGCAGCTTCTGGAGGATGACGTCCTCGGGGCTGGCCACCGCCACCTCGATCCCCGGCAGGGCCAGGCGCTGCCGCCGCGCCATCGCCTGATGGGGGAGAGGATCGTCGCGCAGGACGTGGAGCTCCACCTCGTGGAAGGTCTGCAGGTGGAGGAGGCGAAACGAGGTGCGGCGGCGGACGGCGGCGGCCGCCTTTCCGCGATCGATATAGAAGGTCGCACTGAGGGCGGCGGAGAGCCGCTTGAGGTGCTCCGGCTTGAGGTCGGCGACGAGCTCGGCGTCCTGGGCGGACTGCGGGATGCCGTGCAGCGAGCTGGCGAGCGAGCCGCCGAGATAGTAGGGGATTCCCAGGTCGTCGAGCGCCCGCGCCACCGCGAGCGTCACCTTGAGGGCTTCGGCCAGCTCCATCGCCATGAGCCATTCTACCCGCCCGCCTCACACCGCCATGCTAGGCTGCCCAGCCGTTGCGGAGGCCCGAGGCGATGCGGATCCCGGAGGCAAGGGCGATCGTGACCGGCGCGGCCGGCGGCATGGGCGGCCATTTCGCCCTCGAGCTGGCGCGCGCGGGGGCGAAGGTGACGGCCGGCGACGCCAACGCCGCGGGGCTGCGGCAGCTGGCGGCCGGCGCCGAAGGACTGCAGGGGGAGCTTGCCGTCGCCCGGCTCGACATTACCGACGAGGCCTCCGTCGCCTCCTTCGTCGCCGACGCGGCGGAGCGCATGGGGGGAGTCGACGTGCTCATCAACAGCGCCGGCATCGCCCGCGACGGCCTGCTGGTGAGCGCCGAGCCGGGCGAGGTCAAGAAGCTCCCTTTGCCGCAGTGGAAGAAGGTCCTGGACGTCAACCTGACCGGCCAGTTCCTCATGACCCGCGAGTTTGCCGCGCGGGTCGTCGAGAGCGGCACGCGCGAGGCGGTGGTGGTCAACATCTCCTCGCTCGCCCGCGCCGGCAACCCCGGGCAGGCGAACTACGCGGCCTCGAAGGCGGGCCTCGACGCCTGCACCCGCACCTGGGCCCTCGAGCTGGCGCGTCACGGCATCCGCGTCGGCGGCATCGCCCCCGGGGTGACCGACACCGGCTTCCTCGCCGGTTTCTCGGCGGAGGCGCTGGAGCGCCTCGTGGGCGGCATCCCCCTGGGCCGCCTGGGGACGCCGCACGACATCTGGCAGGCCGTCCAGTTCATCCTCGAGTGCGACTTCTTCACCGGCCGGACGGTCGAGGTCGACGGCGGCGCCATCATGGGCGGCGGCTGAGGGCTTCATCGGATAGCCGATACCTTCCTCCGATTGTCCGCTAGAATCAAACCAAGCCCCTGTCATCCTGAGCGTGAGCGAAGGACCTGGGCGGGGGGAGGTCTTCCAAACCTCTGCTAGCAAGGGGCTTCGCGCCGCCCTTCCCCCAGGTCCTTCGCTCACGCTCAGGATGACAGGGGATGGGGTGTGCGCGCTCCAACCCGAGAAGGACGACAGAGATTCGAGAAGAGTTCACCCGCTCTGACCCGCAACAGTTGCCTCCTTCTCCCCTCCCAAAAGTTTTCACCTCCATCCCGGCGTCACGCTCCCGGCGCCCGGCGCGTCCTTATAGGGTTGAGACGAGTTCATTGAGAGATGTTTATCTACGCATAAGCGCTCGCGTAGCCCTCTCTCGCCTCGGGAAAACCATCTTGGACGAGCCCTCCCGCTCCGGGCTTCCCGCCCGGCCCTCGACCCCCGCGCCTCCGCCCGGCGTCGTCGGCGGGGAGAGCTCGCTGGTCGAGACCTTCGTGCGGCGGGCGGAGGAGCGGCCGGAGCGGGTCGCCTACCGCTTCTTGGTCGACGGCGAGGCG
The DNA here is from genome assembly GCA_035603315.1 of Thermoanaerobaculia bacterium. GTDB lineage: Bacteria > Acidobacteriota > Thermoanaerobaculia > Multivoradales > UBA5704 > DATNKQ01. The sequence continues at coordinate 9,861 of DATNKQ010000557.1, read as the reverse complement.
GAGGGGCCGTCGCTCACCTACGCTGAGCTGCTGGCGCGGGCGAACGGCCTGGCGGCCTGGCTCGCCGCCGCCGGCGCCGCCGGCGAGCGGGCGCTCCTCCTCTACCCGCCGGGCCTCGACTTCGTCGTCGCCTTCCTGGGCTGCCTCCTCTCCGGCACGGTGGCGGTCCCCGCCTACCCGCCGCGGGCTCCCCGCCCCGATCGGACGGACCGCGCGGACCGCTCCGATCGCGTCGACGCCCGCCTGCGCTCGATCGTCGACGACGCCCGCCCGCGCTTCGCGCTCACCACCGCCGACATCGCCGCCCGCGGGCCGGCCTTCGCGGCGCAGATCCCCGGCCTGGCGGCGGCCCGCTGGCTGGCGACGGAGGAGGTCGCTCCCCGGCCGCTCGGCGGCGCTGCCTCCTCGCCGCGCGCCGCCTCGCCGGACGATCTTGCTTTCCTCCAGTACACCTCGGGCTCGACGGCGGCGCCCAAGGGGGTGGCGGTCCGCCACGGCAACCTGCTGCACAACGAGCGGATGATCCAGCTCGCCTTCGCGCAGACGGAGTCCTCGGTGATCGTCGGCTGGCTGCCGCTCTACCACGACATGGGGTTGATCGGGAACGTCCTCCAGCCCCTCTTCCTCGGCGCCACCTGCGTGCTGATGTCGCCCCTGGCCTTCCTGCAGCGGCCCCGGCGCTGGCTGGCCGCCATCGGCCGCTACCGGGCGACGACCTCCGGCGGACCCAACTTCGCCTACGACCTCTGCGTCGACAAGATCGCCCCCGAGGAGCGCGCCGGGCTCGACCTCGCGAGCTGGGAGGTGGCCTTCAACGGCGCCGAGCCGGTGCGGGCGGAGACCATGGAGCGCTTCGCGGAGGCCTTTGCCCCCTGCGGCTTCCGCCGGCAGGCGTTCTATCCCTGCTACGGGCTCGCCGAGGCGACGCTGTTCGTCGCCGGCGGCAGGCCGGGGAGAGGCGCGGCGGTGCGGGAGCTGGACGCGGCGGCCTTGGGCGAGCACCGGGCGGAGCCTCCCGCGCCGGGAGCGCCGGCCCGGCGGCTGGTCGCCTGCGGCGGCGCCTGGCTGGGCCAGCGGGTGGCGATCGCCGACCTGGAGACCGGGGCGCCGCTGCCGCCGGGCCGGGTGGGGGAGGTGTGGGTCGCCGGGCCGAGCGTGGCGGGCGGCTACTGGAACCACCCCGAGGAGACGGCGAAGAGCTTCGGCGCTCGCCTGGGGGACGGCTCCGAGGTTCCCTTCCTGCGCACCGGCGACCTCGGCTTCGAGGCCGGCGGCGAGCTCTTCCTGACCGGCCGCATCAAGGACCTCGTCATCCTCCGCGGCCGCAACCACTACCCGCAGGACCTGGAGCGCACGGCGGAGGCCAGCCATCCCGCCCTGCGGCCCGGCTGCGGCGCCGCCTTCGCCGTCGATGTCGGAGAAGGGGGCAACGAGGAGCGCCTCGTCCTCGCCCTCGAGGTGGAGCGCGCCTGGCTCAAGGACCTCTCCGGCGTCGCCGCGGCGGTGCGCCGGGCGGTGGCCGAGGAGCACGAGGTGACGGCGGAAACGATACTTCTCCTCAAGCCGGGGAGCGTCCCCAAAACCTCGAGCGGCAAGATCCGGCGCCGCGCCTGCCGGGAGGACTACCTGGCCGGGCGCCTCGAGCCCGTGGCGTCGCCTGAGCTGCCTCGCGCTGCCGGCGACGGCGCCCCGCGCACCGCCACCGAAGAACGGCTGGCGGTGCTGTGGGCCGAGGTCCTGCAAGGGCCGGAGGGGCCGCGCATCGGCGCCGGCGAGAGCTTCTTCGCCCTGGGCGGCGACTCGCTCAAGGCGACGCAGCTCCTCGCCCGCATCCAGGACGCCTTCGGCGTCGAGCTGTCGCTCGAAGCGCTCTTCGCGGCGCCCACCCTGGCGGCCCTGGCCGCGGAGCTCGATGCTGCCCCTGCCCTTGCGAGCACCGCCAGCCCTGCCAGCGGCGAGCCGGTCAACGCGCCCCCACGCGGCGGACCGATCGTCCAGGTCACGCGCAGCGGGCCACTCGCCCTGTCGTTCGCCCAGCGGCGGCTCTGGTTCCTCCACCTCCTAGACCCCGAGAACCCTGTCCACAACATCGCCGGCGCGGTGCGGCTCGCCGGACCGCTGCGGATCGCCGCCCTCGCCGCCGCCTTGAGCGAGATCGTCCGCCGCCACGAGGCCCTGCGCACCTCCTTCGCGGAGGAGGGCGGCGAGCCGGTGCAGGTCGTCGAGCCCGCCGCGCCGCTGATTCTGACGCTGGTGGATCTCGCCGGCCTTCCGGCGGCGGATCGTGATGTGCAACCCGCCGTAGCGCGGGCGGCAGCCGAGATCGCCCGGCGGCCCTTCGACCTCGGGCGCGGCCCCTTCCTCCGCCCCGTCCTCCTGCGGCTGGGGGAGGAGGAGCACGATCTCGTCCTCGCCTTCCACCACATCGCCGCCGACGGCGGCTCTCTCGAGGTCCTCCTGCGGGAGCTGTCGGCGCTCTACCCGGCCTGCGCCGCCGGCCGCCCCTCGCCCCTGCCCGCCCTGCCCGTTCAATATGCCGACTTCGCCGCCTGGCAGCGGAACCGGCTCAGCCGCGAGGCGCTGGCCGAGCCGCTCGCCTGGTGGCGCCGCCAGCTCGCCGGCGCGCCCGCCCCCCTGGAGCTCCCCGCCGACCGCCCCCGCCCGGCAGTCCTCTCGCACCGCGGCGCCCACCTCGAACGGAGCCTGCCGGCGGCGCTCGCCGGGCGCCTCGCCGCCCTCGCCCGCGGGGAGGGCGCGACCGTCCTCATGGCCCTCCTCGCCGGCTTTCAGGCGCTGGGGAGCCGGCACTCCGGGCAGGAGGACGTGGTCTTGGGCTCGCCCGTCGGCGGCCGCAACCGGGTCGAGATCGAGGGGCTCATCGGGGTCTTCCTCAACAACCTCGTCCTGCGCACCGACCTCTCGGGAGAGCCGGGCTTCCGCCGCCTGCTGGCGCGGACGCGAGCGACAGCGCTCGCCGCCTACGCGCACCAGGAGCTGCCGTTCGAGACCCTCGTCGACGCCCTGCAGCCGGAGCGCGACCTCTCCCGCACGCCGCTCTTCCAGCTCCTCTTCGTGGGCCAGAACGCGCCGCTCCGCACGGTCGCCCTGGGCGGCCTGTCGCTGACCCCCCGCGAGGTGGACCTGGGGACTGCGCGCTTCGACCTCGCGCTGTCGCTCGCCCCCGCCGACTCCGGCTGGCTCGGCATCTGGAAGTACAGCACCGACCTCTTCGACGAGGCGACGATGGCCCGCCTGGCCGGCCACTTCGAGAACCTGCTGGCGGCGGCCGTCGGCGACCCCGGCCTGCCGCTGCCGCGGCTGCCGCTGCTCTCCGCTCCTGAGCGCCACCAGGTTCTCCTGGCCTGGAACGACACCCGCACGGTCTATCCGAATGCCTCTGCTGGGCTGCACCACCTCTTCGCGGCGCAGGCGGCGCGCACGCCGGAGGCCGTGGCGCTCGTCTGCGGCGAGGAGCGCCTCTCCTACCGCGAGCTCGACGGCCGGGCCAACCGCCTGGCCCACCACCTGCGCGCCCTGGGCGTCGGCCCGGAGTCGCTGGTGGGGATCGCCGCCGAGCGCTCGGTCGAGATGGTGGTGGGGCTCTGCGGCATCCTCAAGGCGGGAGGGGCCTATCTGCCGCTCGACCCGGGTTATCCGGCGGACCGCGTGGCCTTCATGCTCGCCGATGCCGGCTGCGGCGTCCTCCTCACCCAAGGCAGTCTCCTCGCCCGCCTGCCGGCGTTGCCGGCGGCGACCCGGGTGGTGTTGCTGGACGCTGGGCAACCACGGGGGGTTGCCCCTACCGCGGAGGGGAGCGATCCCGCAGAGGGGGTTGCCCCTACGGATGGGAGCGATTCCGCCGAGCGCACAAGCGCCCCGGATGTGAAGGTGCTGCCGGGCCATCCGGCCTACGCCATCTACACCTCGGGCTCGACGGGGCGGCCCAAGGGGGTGGTCGTCCCGCACTCCGGCATCGTCAACCGACTGCTCTGGATGCAGGAGGCCTACGGCCTCGACGCCAGCGACCGCGTGCTCCAGAAGACCCCCTTCAGCTTCGACGTCTCGGTGTGGGAGTTCTTCTGGCCGCTCGCCGTGGGGGCGCGGCTGGTGGTGGCCCCGCCCGGCGCCCACCAGGACGGCACCCGCCTGGCGGAGCTGATTCGCGACGAGGGGATCACCACTCTCCACTTCGTCCCCTCGATGCTCCAGCTCTTCTTGGAGGAGAGCGGCCTCGAGGACTCCTGCCGCAGTTTGCGGCGGGTCTTCGCCAGCGGCGAGGCGCTGCCCTTCGCGCTCAAGGAACGCTTCCTCGTGCGCCTTCCGGGCGTCGCCCTGCACAACCTCTACGGCCCCACCGAGGCGTCGGTCGACGTCACCTTCGAGGCCTGCCGGCCGGGCGGCCGGCGGCGCGTCGTCCCCATCGGCCGGCCCATCGCCAATACCCGCATCCACCTCCTGGACGCCCACGGCGAGCCGGTCGCCGCGGGGGTGCCGGGCGAGCTGGCGATCGGCGGCGCCGGCCTCGCCCGCGGCTACCTCGAGAGGCCGGACCTCACCGCCGAGCGCTTCGTACCTGACCCCGCGAGCGGCCTCCTGGGAGGGGCCGGCGAGCGCCTCTACCGCACCGGCGACCTCGCAAGCTTCCGTCCGGATGGGGCGATCGAGTTCCTGGGCCGCCTGGACCACCAGGTGAAGGTGCGCGGCTTCCGCATCGAGCTCGGGGAGATCGAGGCCGCGCTCGTACGGCACGCCGGAGTCCGCGAGGCGGTAGTCCTGGCACTTCCGACCGAGACTGGGACGCGGCTCGTCGCCTACCTGGTGGCCGCAGAGTCCGCCCCCGCCGACCTGCGCTCCTTCCTCGCCGCCACCCTCCCCGAGCACATGGTGCCCGCAGCGTTCGTAATCCTGCCGTCCCTCCCCCTGGGACCCAGCGGCAAAGTCGACCGCCGAGCCCTCGCCGCCGTCGAGCCCGGGCCAGCGCCGGAGCGCCTCCAGGTGGCCCCGCTCAACGCCCTCGAAACCCGCCTTGCCGCGATCTGGAAAGAAGTGCTGGGCATCCACGACATCTCCGTCGACGACAACTTCTTCGCCCTCGGAGGCGACTCCATCCAGGGAGCGCTCTTCATCAATCGGCTGCAGAAGGAGCTGGGCGAGATCGTCTACGTCATGGCCCTTTTCGAACAGCCGACGGTAGCGACCTTCGCGACCTACCTGGAGAAGGCCTACCCAAACGCGGCAGCGAGCCTCGGCGGATCCACGACCCCGACGACCGCACCGATCTCCCTAGGCAATCTCTCCGACGTCGAATCCGCTCTCGACACTCTCCGAGCCGCCGTCTTCCGCAGGCTAAGAAGGGAGGACGGGCATGGCTCCGTGGGGCCTCGCGCAGCGATTGGCAGCGCCCCACCACCTACCTATGCAGGACCACCGTCGATCCCGGGCGCGCCCCCGAAAGAGCGGAGCGAGGCCCCACGGAGCCACGCCCGTCCGGGCCCCGTGCGCTCGATCGTCTTCCTCCTCTCGCCCTTCCGCTCGGGGTCGACCCTCCTCCGCGTGATGCTGGCCGGCCACAAGCGCCTCTTCGCTCCGCCCGAGCTCGAGCTCCTCCCCTTCGACACTCTCTCCGAGCGCCACGACGCCTATGCGGGCCGCAACGCCTTCGCTCTCGAAGGCCTCCTCCGTGCCGTCATGGAGCTCGAAGGCTGCGATGCCGCCAAGGCGCGCGAGATCGTTGCCACATCCGAGGCCCAAGCCCTACCTGTGGCCAGTCTCTACGAACTTCTGGCCGAGAAGAGCGGTCGACTCCTCATCGACAAGACGCCCAGCTACGCGCTCGACCTGGCGACCCTCCGCCGGGCCGAGGAGCTGTTCACCGAGCCGCTCTACATCCATCTCGTGAGGCATCCGCGGGCGACCATCGAGTCGTACCTTGAAGCCCGCATGGACCAGGTGTACGACTTCCCCTTCCCACCCGCCGAGCAGGCCGAGCTCGTGTGGCTCCTCGGCCACCGCAACATCCGCGAGCTGCTCGCCGACGTGCCGCAAGAGCGCCAGCACCGCCTGCGCTTCGAGGACCTCGTCCGCGCGCCGCGCGCCGCCATGGAGGAGCTCGGCCGCTTCCTGGGCGTCGGCTTCGAGCCCGCCATGCTGGAGCCCTACGCCGGGCGCCGCATGACCGACGGGCTGCACGTGGGATCGCGGATGATGGGCGATCCCAAGTTCCTGGAGCACCGCGGCATCGACGCGGCAGTCGCCGACCGCGGTAGGGGCGGCGGCGCCGGGCTGGCGGCGGCCACCCGCGAGCTGGCCGCCGAGCTCGGCTATGAAATGGAGCTGCCGCTTTCCTTCTCCCAGGAGCGGCTCTGGTTCCTCGCCCAGCTCGATCCCGAGAGCCCTGCGTACAACATGCCGGCCGCCGTCCACATGCGGGGAAGTCTCGACGTGGCGGCCCTGGCGCGGAGCTTCGGCGAGGTGCGCCGCCGCCACGAGGTGCTGCGGACCACCTTCCCCGCCGTCGAAGGCCGGCCGGTGCAGCGCATCGCTCCCGCGGCGCAGAAGGAGGGCGAGCGGCTGCCCGTCGTCGACCTCGGCGGACTGGCGGCGGAGGTGCGGGAGAATGAGTGGCGCCGGCTCGCCCTCGCCGAGGGACGGCGTCCGTTCGACCTCGTCGCCGGTCCCATGCTGCGGACCGTGCTGCTGCGGCTGGCGGCCTCGCAGCCCGGGCGCCAAGGCGAGCACGTCCTCCTCGTCACCCTCCACCACGTCGTCTCCGACGGCTGGACCATCGGCGTCCTCGTGCGCGAGCTGGGGGCCCTTTACCGCGCCTTCGCCGCCGGCCGCCCCTCGCCGCTGCCGGAGCTGCCGCTGCAGTACGCCGACTATGCAGCCTGGCAGCGCCGCTGGCTGGGGGAGGCGGCGATGGAGGAGCACCTGGCCTACTGGCGCCGCCGCCTGGCCGGCACCCTGCCGCCCCTCGACCTCCCCACCGACCGGCCGCGCCCCGCCCTGCAGACCTTCCGCGGCGCCCGCCTGTCGCGCACCTTGGCGCCCGCCGCCCTGGCGGAGGTGCGGGCCTGGGGCGCCAACGCGGGATCGACCCTCTTCCTCACCCTCCTGGCGGCGTGGAACGCCCTCCTCCATCGCTACACCGCGCAGGACGACCTCCTCTTGGGCATCCCCATCGCCAACCGCAACCGGCTGGAGGTCGAGGGGCTGATCGGCGTCTTCCTCAACATGGTGCCGCAGCGCACCGACGCCGCCGGCGACCCGCCGTTCCGCCAGCTCGCGGAACGCGTCCAGGAGGGCTTCCTGGGCTCCATCCCCCACCAGGAGGTGCCGTTCGAGAAGCTGGTCTCCGACCTGCAGCCGGAGCGCGACCTCTCGCGGGCGCCCATCTTCCAGGTCCAGTTCTCGCTCCAGAACACCCCCGGCGAGCCGCTGGAGCTGCCCGGCCTCACCCTCGAGCTGCTGCCGGATCACAACCGGACGACCAAGTTCGACCTCACCGTCTTCCTCTTCGACCTCCCCGAGGGGCTGACGACGACCCTCGAGTACAACGTCGACCTCTTCGACGAGGCGACCATCGCCCGCCTCCTGGCGCACTGGGAGACGCTGCTGGCAGGCGCCGTCGCGGAGTCCGGCGAGCGGCTGTCCGACCTGCCGCTCCTCTCGGCCGGCGAGCGCACGGCGCTCCTGACGGGTTGGAACGACCCGCGGGTTTCCTTCCCCGTTGGACCGTGCCTGCATCGCCTCTTCGAGGAGCGGGCGCGCGAGCGGCCCGAAGCGGTGGCGGCCGTGCACGACGTCGAGGAGCTGACCTATCGTCGCCTCGACGAGCGCGCCAACCGCCTGGCCCGCCGCCTGCGCCGGCTGGGCGTGGGGCCGGAGGTGCCGGTGGGTCTCTGCGTCGAGCGCTCCCTCGACATGGTGATCGGCATCCTCGGCATCCTCAAGGCGGGCGGCGCCTACGTCCCCCTGGACCCCGCCTATCCGCCCGCGCGTCTGGCCTGGATCCTCGCCGACGCCCTCGCCGGCGTCGCCGCGCCGGTGCTGGTGACGCAGGAGCGCCTGGCCGCGCGCTTCCAGCCGGCGGGATCGCCGGCCCAGGACGCGCTGCCGTTCCGCCTGATCCGGCTGGATGCCGATCGCGCGGAGCTCGCCGCCGAGAGCGCCGAGCCGCCGCCCGACCTGGCGGCCGCCGGCCCCGACAACCTCGCCTACGTCATCTACACCTCCGGCTCGACGGGGTTGCCGAAGGGGGTGCCGGTCAGCCACGCCAACGCCGTCCGCCTCTTCCGCGCCACCGAGCCCTGGTTCGGCTTCGGGCCGGACGACGTGTGGACCGTCTTCCACTCCTACGCCTTCGACTTCTCGGTGTGGGAGATCTGGGGGGCGCTCCTCTACGGCGGCCGGCTGGTGGTGGTGCCGCGCGAGGTCGCCCTGGCGCCGGCCGCCTTCCGCGAGCTCTTGGCGAGCGAGGGGGTGACGGTGCTCAACCAGACGCCGTCGGCCTTCCGCCAGCTCGTCCGCACGGAGGAGGAAGAAGTGGGCGCCGGCCTCGCCCTGCGCTGGGTGATCTTCGGCGGCGAGGCCCTCGACCTGGCCCCGCTCGCGCCCTGGTTCGCCCGCCACGGCGACGTCCGGCCGGCGCTCGTCAACATGTACGGCATCACCGAGACGACCGTGCACGTGACCTATCGCCCGCTCACGGCAATCGACCTCGCGCGGCCGGGCGCAAGCCCCCTGGGCGGCCCCATCCCCGACCTCCAGGTGCACCTCCTCGGCCGCCGCGCCGAGCTCGTGCCGATCGGCGTCCCCGGCGAGATCCACGTTGGCGGCGCCGGCCTCGCCCGCGGCTACCTCGGCCGCCCGGACTTGACCGCCGAGCGCTTCCTTCCCGATCCCTTCTCGCCGCTGCCGGGAGGGCGCCTATATCGGAGCGGCGACCTCGCGCGGCGGCGGCCGGACGGCGACCTCGACTACCTCGGGCGCATCGACGGCCAGGTGAAGATCCGCGGCTTCCGCATCGAGCTCGGCGAGATCGAGTCGGCTCTCGCCCTCCATCCCGGCGTGCGGGAAGCCGTGGCGATGGCCCGGCCCGGCCCGGACGGCGACCGCCGCCTGGTGGCCTGGGTGGTCCCCAAGGGAGGGCCCGTCCCCTCTCACGAGCTGCGAGCGCACCTCCTGCGCAGCCTGCCGGAGTACATGGTGCCGGCCGTCTTCGCCAGCCTCGAACGGCTGCCGTTGACGGCGCACGGCAAGGTGGACCGCCGGGCGCTGCTGGAGCCCGAGGAGGCGGCCGGCCCCGCCCGCGCGAAGACCGCGCCACGCGGCGCCGCCGAGGCCAAGCTGGCGGCCATCTGGCGCGAGGTCCTCCACGTCGAGGAGGTCGGCGCCCTAGACAACTTCTTCGAGCTCGGCGGCCACTCGCTGCTCGTCACCCAGCTCGCCTCGCGGGTGCGTCCGCTCTTCGGGGTGGAGCTGCCGGTGCGCACCATCTTCGAGGCGCCGACCCTGGCCGCCCTCGCCGCCCGGCTGGCGGAGCTGGCGCCGGCGGCGGACGAAGCCGTGGCCATCGGCTGCGCGCCGCGGAGCGGCGAGCTGCCGCTTTCCTTTGCCCAGGAGCGGCTCTGGTTCCTCGACCAGCTGGAGCCGGGGAGCCCACTCTACAACGTGCCGGTGGCCCTGCGCCTCTACGGCCGGCTGGACGTGGCGGCCTTTGCCGCCACCTTCGGCGAGATCGTGCGGCGGCACGAGGCGCTGCGCACCGGCTTCGCCTCCCGCGACGGCGCGCCCGTGCAGGCGATCGCGCTGGCGGTCTTGCTCGCGGTGCCGCTCGCCGACCTCTCCGTCCTGGCGGCG
>DATNKQ010000545.1:0-2272 GCA_035603315.1 Thermoanaerobaculia bacterium | reverse complement strand
GGCAGGCCTCCCCCTTCATCGGGGAGGGGTGCCCCTGATTGGGGGAGGGGTGCCCCTCGTTGGGGCCGGCGTCCCCCCGGCAGCGTCCGGGAGCGCCGGAACTGCCGGACGCAGTCTCCGTGGCGTCGAGAGATGGCACCTGGGAGCGTCGCGCGTTCCCGACAACACAGCAGGGGACTGCCGAATTCCACCTCCCGATCGCCGGGCTAGACTATGCATCATCTACACTCCGGAGGTAACCGCTCCAAGGAGGCTTCGATGAAGTCACTTCGCGGTCAGGTGGCGGTCGTGGCGGGGGCGACGCGGGGGGCGGGTCGGGGGATCGCTCGGGCGCTGGGCGAGGCGGGGTCGACGGTTTACTGCACGGGACGGAGCGTGCGCGGCAAGCTTTCTCCCTATGGCCGGCCGGAGACCATCGAGGAGACGGCCGAAATGGTGACGGCGGCGGGCGGCGCCGGGATCGCGGTGCGCGTCGATCACGGCGTGGAGGGCGAGGTCCGCGCCCTCTTCGAGCGCGTCGACGCGGAGCACGGGCGCCTCGACGTGCTGGTCGACAGCGTCGCCGGCGAGGACCCGCTGCTCGGCGGCTGGACCTCGTTCTGGAAGACCGATCTCGGGAACGGCGAGGCGGTGCTCCACCAGGCGCTCCTGTCGCACCTGTTCACCGCCAAGCACGCGGTGCCGCTCATGATCCGCAAGCGCCGCGGCCTCGTCGTCGAGGTCACCGAAGGCGACATGCTGGTCGGCGGCGGCAACATGCTGCACGACCTCGTCAAGACGGCGCTCAAGACGTTGGCCTGGCGGATGTCGGAGGAGCTCCGCAAGCACCGCGTGACGGCGATCGCGATCACCCCGGGGTTCCTGCGCTCGGAGTCGATGCTCCAGCGCTTCCGCGTCGGCGAAGAGAATTGGCGGGAGGGCGGCAAGAAGGACAAGAACTTCCTCGCTTCCGAGTCGCCGCTCTTCGTCGGGCGCGCCGTCGCCGCTCTCGCCCGGGACCCGAAGATGCTCGCCCGCTCGGGCGACGTCACCAGCTCGTGGGAGTTGGCGCGGGAGTACGGCTTCACCGACGCCGCCGGCCGCCGGCCCGACTGGGGCGAGCACCTCGTGACGATCCTGCCCTCCCTGAGCTCCTGGCAGGAAGGGCTGCGGCGGTACGTCGGTTGGCTGGACCGCGCCGCGCAGCGTGCGAAGCCTTATCTCGGCACGGATTAGCGGCCAGCCCCAACAAAAAGCCCCCCGCTCTGCGGGGGGCCGGTCGCCAAGATCTGATCGTCGATCGCGCTTACGGCTTGGGCTTGAAGTCGAAGTTGGCGGTGACGGTCTGGCCAGGGGTCACGGTGACGTCCTGATCGACCGTGCCGAGGTACTCGTGCCAGGCCTCCAGGGTGTACTTGCCGGCCGGCAGCTTGGGGATGGTGAAGGTGCCGTCCTCGTTGGTGACCGCGAAGAAGGGATGGTCGAGCACGCCCATGTAGGCGGTCATCCAGGGGTGGACGTCGCACTTGAAGTGGACCATCACCTCGGGCTTGTCGAACTTCTTCTCGAACTCCATCTTCTGGAACGGCTGCCCCTGGTTGAACTCCTGGTTCTTGACCGGCAGGGCGTGGATGTTGTGGAGGGTGGGGTCGCTGTTGCGGATGACCAGCGTCTGGCCCACCCGGACGCCCTGAATACGCGGGTGATAGAGGCAGCCCTGCTGGTCGATCATCGCCTTCTCGGTCGGCACCGGGAAGGACTTCCCTTCGAGGCCAGTCTTGACGTAGACGAAGACGTTCGCCAGGTTGCCCCCCTTGACCACCACCTTCGAGGTGTCGACCGGCTCCTTGTGCAGGCCGGCGCAGACGGGATCGGCGTTCATGGCGATCGCCGTGTCCGGGTCGGGGCCGTTGTAGGTCGCCTTGCCGCTGACGGTGCTGTTGCCGGTGTCGGCGGCGGGGGTCGCCGCGGTGGGGGCGGAAGGGGTGCCGGCGGTCGGGGCCGACTGGCCCGCGCTGGACGCCGCCTCCTGCTTGCCGCCGCCGCACGCCACCATGAGGGCGAGCGCGCACAGGGCGACCAGAATCCACAGTTTGTTCCTCATACTCGGAAACCTCCTTGGGTTTTGGAAGAGCTTGGATCTCGTGCTGCTGAACCGAACGGCCCGAAGGCCGGCCGCGCCATTATGTCACATCGGCCGGAAACGTCCCGCGGGCCGCACCCTCAGCGCCCGCCGCGGCCTCCGGCCACCGCGGCGCCGGCGGCCTTCGCCTTGGCAGACGCCGCGGCGCCG
>DATNKQ010000526.1:0-22076 GCA_035603315.1 Thermoanaerobaculia bacterium | reverse complement strand
CTGGTGTTGATCGAGGGGGATGATTTCGTGCTGGTCAAACGAGCCCCGTCGACGTCCTCCCAGGAAGTCTTCGAGAAGCTGTCGTCCGCGACTCAGGATCGCTTCGCGCGCCTAGGCCTCACGCCCGACGAGGTCGTCCGTGCCGTCCAATGGGCGCGCGAGTCGTCGTAGACACCAACGTAACGAAGCCCCGCTCCCGAACGCCAGAGGAAAGCGGCCCCCGTAGGGACGCAACCTCTGACGAAAGGAGCCTCGACATGAGCACACAGACGGTCAAGAAGCCGGTCACCATCGTCTGGGACGACAGCGTGGTCATCGTCTTCTCGTTCGTGGACAACGCGGGCACCACCCAGACCTGCGGCTTCACCCATCTCGGCTTCGCCATCCAGGCGGGCTCGAACACCCAGGTCTCCAATGTCCTGCAGACGGTGCAGGCCGTCCAGGCCTCTGCCGATCCGCAGTCCTGGGTCGAGACGATCAAGAACTCGCACCGCACCGGCAACAACGTCGACATCGTCTTCGACGACTCGACGAGCCAGCCGTTCACCACCTCGACGGCCCAGCCCTTCCAGCTCCAGATCCTGCTCAGCCTCTCCGGGTAGTCGGCGCCGCGCGAATTGCGCCTCGCGACCGGAAGTTACGCGGGGTATGCTCCCGCGATGCGCCGCCTCACCCTCTCGCTCCTGCTGGCGCTGGCGCTGGCGGCCGTCCTCCTCGCCCGCTGCGCCACCGTCCGCCCCTACTCCGAGGTGAGGCGCGGCCTGCCGGCGGAGCGCCTGCTGCCGATCGACGGGCGGCTGGTCTACGTCGAGCAGCAGGGGACCGGCGAGCCGGTCGTGCTGGTGCACGGCTTCGGCGCCTCCAGCTACTCTTGGCGGAAAGTGATCCCGGGCCTGGCGGCGGCCCATCGCGTGGTGGCGCTCGACCTCAACGGCTTCGGCTACACCGAGCGGCCGAAGGACCCGGGCAGCTACACGAGAGAGGGTCAGGCGAGGCTGGTGCTGGCGGTGATGGACGCCCTGGGGATCGCGCGCGCCGACCTCGTCGGCCACTCCTACGGCGGCGCCATCTCCCTCTTCCTCGCCTCCCGCCACCCCGAGCGGGTGCGCTCGCTGGTGCTGGTCGACAGCGCGGCGCCCTCCTACCCCGAGGACCGCCGCAGCGGGAGCGCCCGCTTCCGGCCGCTGAACACCCTCTACCTGCGTTTCGCGCTGCGTCCCTGGTTCGTGCGGCGGTCGTACGAGAAGTCGGTCTACGATCCGGCGCTCGCCACCCCCGAGGTGGTCGCGGCCTACCTCGACCGCCTGCGCATCGAGGGCGAGGAAGACGCCTACTACGGACTGACCGCTCCGCGCTCACCCACCGACACGACGGCCGATGTCGACCTGACGAAGATCGCTACTCCCACCCTCGTCCTCTGGGGAGCCGAGGACCGCTTGGTCGCCGTCGAAACCGGCCGGAAGATCTCCGCCCGCCTCCCCCACTCCCGCTTCGTCGTCTTCGAGAAGACCGGCCACATGCCCATGGAGGAGCGCCCCGACGACTTCCTACGGCTCGTCGGCGAGTTCCTGGCGGCCGGTCCGAAGTGAAGGTCTTGAAGAAGGGGCACGGTTTTGACGACTCGAAAATAGCCGCCGTCTCCGTTTAAAACCTCCCGTCTCCGTTTAAAGCTCCCCGTCTCCGTTTAAAACCTCCCGTATCCGTTTAAAGCCTCCCGTCTCCGTTTAAAACTCCCTGTCTCCGTTTAAAGTTCGCCATCTCCGTTTAAAGCTCCCCGTCTCCGCTTAAAACCTCCCGTATCGGATACGGCGAGTTTTAAACCGTAAAAAGCGCCGTGAAACGGAGATGGCGAGTTTTAAACCGATACGGCGGGTTTTAAACGGTAAAAAGCGCCAGAAAACGGAGACGGCGGCCCTGCAGCCGATAAGGAGGCCCAGAGACGGCGGAAAGCGTCCCAAAATGGGGACGGTCGCCCTGGAGCGCAGACGAGGCTCCAGAAGTCGTCGTGAGCTCCGTTGGCGAAGGTAGAGGCTCTACGGCCGCCGCAGAGTGTCCTCGGCGAACAAGGTCCGCTTGCCGTCCTTGCCCCAGCTCTCCATGCGGAAGGTCCACCCCTTGGACTTGGGGTCCCAGGTGAAGGTGTTGAAGAAGGGGCCGTCGGGATACTGGAAGGCGAACTCGATGGCGTCGCCGGCACGCCGGCCGTAGCCGTCCCCGGAGAACTTGCCGCCGTAGGTGTCGCACCAGTGGGCGACGTACCGCTTGTCGGCGTGGCTGTAGCCGATCAGCACCAGCGCCTCATACTCCGGAGGGTCTGCCACGTCCTTCATGTGGACCTGCAGGAACTGGTGATTCAGCACCCACTCCGCCTGCACCCGATTCGCCACCTCCCGGCCGCGGATCTTGCGGGTCAGCTTCCACTCCCCCGCTAGGTTGTCGATGAAGTCGTCCTTGAAGATCCGCTTCGGGCCATCCGGCGGATCTTGCGCGCGTGCCGGACCATGGATTGCGGCAACGAGACCGAGGACAACCATGAGCCTGCTCGATCAGAGCCTCGGTTGCATTGCTGCTGCTCCTTTCCCTCCTGGACGTGGGAATCCTACCGCGCGGGTGAATCGTCTGGCATCTCTCCGGGGCAGAACAGTGTCACAACCCGGGCCGCTACAAGCCGGGCATTCTGCGCCCTCGTCGAGAGCGACCAGCTTGAAGCCAGGCTGCTGCCGGGCTCCCTTCCGGAGAGTTTCCCGGAAGAACGGGTGGATCCTTTTCCCTGAGGCATTCTCATGTAGTACTCTGCACTAGCGAATGAACGACTTGAACCTTGGAAGAATTGAACTGACCAGGAGATCCTGTATCTCTTCTAGCGTCTGCACTACGGGCAACGGTTCATCCTCCTGGTTCGCGTGGTCCTTGAAGGCAATAAACGCTGCGGCCCTTCCGACTACTTCTAGCTGGAGATCTGAGGGGACAGCTTCTAGCGCAATTAAAACGCCGCCGTAGATTGCGCCATTGCGCACCTCTTCTCCGCCGATAATGGTGCGCATAACCACTTCGCCGTTTCTGAGGTGGAGGATATCCATATCCGATGCGACGGAGATCGCAAGATTCAAATCACGATGCTTGTCGGCGTTGTAGAGCTCGTCGAGAAGAGCTAGTGGATGCTCGTGCGAATCGAACGGCTGCATTGACCTAACAACGTCGACGACCTCCTCTGGAACCCCTGCAAGTCTGCCCCTTCTGACCTGGTCGTCAAAGGCACTCTGCGACTGGCAGACAGGGAACATGTTCTTTCTACTTGGAGTGCATGGAGGGTTGGAACGGACAACCTGCCAGACGAGATAGTCCAAAGAGGACCGAAGGTTGTGCAAGCAGTCGCCGACGATCGGGCCGATCGCCGCCGGCGGAGCGGGCAATCTGACTTCGAAATATCCAACTTCGCGCTCCTGATCTCGAACGAATGGCATTTCGATTTCGACATCGCAAATCTAGCATCGATTGCTTTGATCTCTCGAAGATGATTCGCGGCTCGCTCAAGCTTGAGCGAAACGCTCTCAAGATTTCCTTTCGCCCTTTCAGACCCCTTGTTCACTAGGCTGCTCCCAGAAGCACAGACAGGTTAATGCTGCCTAACCGCTATCGGGCCCCAGAATAGGTGCCACCCGAACTTCCGGAGCTGCATGACATCTGGCGGCAGAGCCTTTGTCAATGGCCGGATCTCGCCGATTAGCTTTGGCATCGAAACATGCTTCCAAATCCAGCTTAGCAATTTTCCACGCACGAAGACTTACCGCTGCGTCGCAAAACTGCAGCGCTTTGAGAACCAAGCCCCTACCGCCGAACCCGGCACTTGCACGAGGACGGCCGGCTTCGACACCCGTCGGTGAGGCGTCAAATCATATCTAAGGGCGGGAAACCCCTTCATCTGATGCGTGCCGGTTTCTTTTTCCCTTCATTTGGTCGCAAAATTCGTTGAGCTCCAATTCCTGACAGTCGGACGCATCAAAGGGCATCTCGGTTTCCTTGACATGGACGTACAAAGCGTGCTGGACGCCGACGCCGCTATTCTGTGCTGATTCAACGAGAACGTCCACAACCTTGAGACAGAATTTGCCAATCGCGATAGTGTCGCCCACTCGGGGGACGAAGAATCCCTCGTATCGCAATGTGGTTTTCCTGTCGCGGTTCACGACGAAGAAATAGTAGATGGGCAGTTCTTTCACGGGATTTTCCTCTCTTGTTTGATTCCTATGGGACACAGTGTCATGCTCCTGGGAGGCGGGCTCGCGGCGGACCAAGCCACGTGCATCGTTGCCTCCAAAACTCCAACCAGGAGCGTGCTGCGATAGCCAAGTCTGAGCGGCGGGCGGCCTGATCGTCCTCCGGCAGCGCTTTCGTTGGCTCCATTCTACCGCAGAGGCTGCGCGGCGGTCTCGGCGGTCTACGGCGAGCAGGGGGCGGTGGTCGTCGGGTGGCTGCGGCGCTACGAGCCGCGGATCGTCGAGGCGCTCCATCTCCTGGAGGGCTTCACCCGGTCGCCGCTCGCCCTTGCCGGCCTCCTCGATGCCGCAGGGGGCGGCGCCATCAAGCAGGCGGGGAGCATCCTCGCGCGGCGGATGGCGAAGTAAGCGGGGGCCATCGCCCAACGGTTACCGATCGACCCACCTTGGGCGCCGAGAGTCCTTCCCGGCACCCTTTTTCCATCCGCAGCACTCCGAAACCGCGCTCCTGCTCGCGGCGATGTGGGGACCATCCTTTGGAAAAACGTCCTCTCTTTAGGACGAACTGGGCCACGTTAAGCCCACCCGGAGGTCCGGGAAGGTTACCGGAGCTCCGGTAATGTTACCGGAGCTCCGGTAGCGTTACCGAGAGCCCGGTAAGATTACCGGAGGCCCAGTAGTGTTACCGGAGGCCCGGTAACGTTACCGGAAGCCCGGCAGCGTTACCGGAGGCCCGGTAGTGTTACGGGAGGCCCGGCAGCGCTATCGGCGGGCCGGTATCGATCCCGGAGGCCCGGAAAGAGATCCGGAGCTCCGGGAAGAGATCCGGAGCTCCGGGAAGAGATCCATGGATGAGGCTGGTCGTGACCGCTCACCTGACGGTCCTATCTAAATAAGGATGTGCAGGCTCTCTAGCACCCCCACCCTCCGCGCAGCCACCGCGATATGCTCCCGTCCAACCCCGTCCACGGGGACCAACCGTCAAGAGCTCAGGGGAGGAGCCGCGCGATGACCGACAACGCTTCGGCGGAGCTGCTGCAGCGCCTTGAGTGCCAGTGGTGCCAGAGCATGAACGAGGCGGGGGCGCTGACCTGCCGGTCTTGCGGCGCCCCGCTGGACGTCAAGAACCTGGTCAGCGAGTCCGGCTGGCGGGAGGCGCCGCGGCTCAAGGACATGACCGAGATCCAGTTCGGGCAGAGCACCTGCCAGGTCGAGGGCGAGATCGTGCCGGTCGCCGAGATCAACCTGGGGGCGGGCGACTCGGTCTTCTTCGAGCACCACGTGCTGCTGTGGAAGGACGACGCCACCCGCATGAGCGTCCTGCCGTTGACCGGCGGCGTCAAGCGGGCGCTCGCCGGCATGCCGTTTGTCATCAGCGTCGCCCACGGCCCCGGCCGCGTCGCCTTCTCGCGCGACGCCACCGGCGAGCTGGTCGTCCTGCCGCTCCACCCCGGCATGGAGCTCGACGTCCGCGAGCACGCCTTCCTCCTCTCCTCGCACACCATCGCCTACACCTTCGTCCGCATCAAGGGGCTGCGCAACATCCTCTTCGGCGGCCAGGGCATGTTCATGGACCGCTTCGTCACCACCAGCGCGCCGGGCCTGCTCCTGCTGCACGGCTACGGCAACGTCTTCGAGCGGGTCTTGAAGCCGGGGGAGAGCATCCTCGTCGAGCCCGGCGCCTTTCTCTACAAGGACTCGGGAGTGACCATGGACGTCGAGACGATCAAGCTCACCAGCGGCCTCTTCGGCGGCACCGGCATGAACCTCGCCCGCATGACCGGCCCCGGCCGGGTCGGCATCCAATCCATGTACGTCCACCACGCCACGGAGTGAGGCCGCGATGAACGAGACCCCGAGCTCCTCCGCCGCCTCCGCCGGGGCGCCGCCCCTGCGCTCCTACACCTGCCCCTGGTGCGGCCTGGCCAGCCAAGGCACCGACCTCTCCTGCCGGGCCTGCGGCGCCACCGTCGACGTGCGCGCCATCGTCACCCGCTCGGGCTGGGCCGAGCTGCCCGGCCGCAAGGACATGGCAAAGCTGCAGTTCGGCCACTCCTCCTGCCAGATCGAGGGCACCTACGTGCCGGTCGCCGACATGAACCTGGCGCGGGAGGACAGCGTCTACTTCGCCCACCACGTCCTCCTGTGGAAGGACCCGCAGGTCGCCGTCACCGCCATGCCCTTGAAAGGGGCGTGGAAGCGGTTGATGGCGGGGATGCCGCTCATCATGACGCAGGCCCAGGGGCCGGGCCACATCGCCTTCTCGCGCGACGCTCCGGGCGAGCTGATCGCGCTTCCCCTCCAGCCGGGCCAGACGATCGACGTCCGCGAGCACCTCTTCATGGTGGCGACCGGGGCGGTCACCTACGACTGGTCCCAGTCCGGGATCTGGTTCTCGACCCGCGAGGGGAACGAGACCGAGACCCACTACCCCATGGGGATGTTCCTCGACCGCTTCACCTCGCCCCAGGTCCCCGGCCTCCTGCTGCTGCACGCCGCCGGCAACGTCTTCGTCCGCCATCTCGCCGAGGGGCAGACGATCCTCGTCAAGCCGACGGCCTTCCTCTTCAAGGACACCACGGTGCGCATGCAGCTCCACGTCGAGCGGCCGGCGGGGACCTGGCGGTCCTGGCGCTCGTGGGGCGACCGCTACCTCTGGCTGCGGCTCTGGGGACCGGGGCGCGTCGCCATCCAGTCGGCCTTCGAGCCGCTCGAGGACAACGGCCGCACCATCGTCAGCCACTCCGGCGCCACCGAGCACCAGTGGTAGACGACATGCTTTAAGATGGCGGCCTCTTTCATCATGGCCTGCGGCCAGAAAGGACAGAACATGCCACGCCATCGGTCCCTGTCCACCCTGCTCTTCCTTCTCCTCCTGGCACTCGCCGCCATGGCGACCGCGGCGCCGCCGGCTGCGGTTGCGCCAACCGCGGCGATCGCACCGATCGCGCCGACCGCGCCTGCAGTGGCGTCCCCTTCCACTCCCGCCTGGGATCCCGCGATCCTCGCCGGCCTGGAGACCCCGGTCCCGGCGAAGAGCGACAACCCGCTGTCGCAGGTGGTGAATCCGTCCTTCTGTCCGCCGCCCTGCATCGCCTGTCCCAAGCCCCGCCACTGCGGCAGCTGTCACATCGTCGACGGCTGCAACCAGTGCACTTGCCTCCAGTAGAGCGGCGTTACCGCATTCCGGTAGGCGCCAACTGGAGGAGGCGGACGCTCCACAGCTCCACGACCTCTCCGACGAGCCTCTCCTGCTCGTCCTCGGGGAGCCCGAGCGCTGCCAGCAGCTCCCCCAGCGGGGCCGCGCCGTCGACGCTGGAAAGCAGGCGGAAGCAAGCGGCGGAGAGCTGCCTGCTCCGGCTTCCTTCCGCGTTGCTCGCGATGCCGTAGGAGCTCGACCATCCGGCCGCCGGCCTGAACCGGCGGGTTTCCGAGAGCGCGACGTGGCGCGGCAGCGCGGGCACCAAGGCGAGGTAGGCCGTCCAAGGGAGGTCTCTCTTGCGCGCCACGAAGTCGCCCACCACGAGCCCGTGCAGGCCGGTGGTGAGGAAACAGACGACGGCGTCCCGCACCGAGTCGACGATCGGCTCCGCGTTGTTGTTGAACGAGGTGTTGAGGATCACCGGCACGCCCGTGAGCTTGCCGAAGGCCTCGATGAGCCGCCAGTAGCGTTCGTTGGTCAGTCGCGAGACCGTCTGGATGCGCGCCGAGCCGTCGGCGTGGGTGACCGCTCCCAGGAGCTCCCGCTTGTCCTTCCGGACGTCGACCGTGAAGACCATGAAGGGGAGCCGCGAGACGCCGGCCGGCAGGTCGAAGAACTCGTGCGCCCGCTCCTCCAGGACCGACGGGGCGAAGGGCCGGAAGGCCTCCCGCTTCTTGACCATGGCGTTGATGAGGTCCTTGTTCCCGGCCGGGCGCGGGTCGGCGACGATGCTGCGGTTGCCGAGCGCGCGGGGGCCGAACTCGGAGCGCCCCTGGACCCAGCCGAGGACCATCCCCCGGGCGAGCATCTCGGCCGCGGCGGCGCTGGCGTCCTCCACCCGCTCGATCTCGAGGAAGCCCTGCCACGGCCGCAGCGCCGCCTCCACCTCTTCCGCGCCGCCGATGTCGGTGCCCCAGTAGACGTGGTCGAGGCGCGGACCCGGCGCTCGCCGCCCCGCCGCCTGGGCGGAGACGTGGAGCGCCGCCCCCAGGGCGCAGCCGGCGTCGTGCGAGGCGGGCTGCACGAAGACGTCGTCGAAGAGGCCGGAGCGCAGGATCGCGCCGTTCAGGGTGCAGTTGTGCGCCACCCCGCCGGCCAGGCAGAGCTGGCGGTGCCCGGTCTTCTGCCGGTAGTGCCGCAGCAGGTGGAGGACGATGTCCTCGAGCGACCGCTGGAGGGCGGCGGCGATGTCGCGATGCACCTGGGTGATCTCTTCCCACGGCCGGCGCGGCGGGCAGACTTCGAAGAGGGCTGGAACGCGCGTGCGGTCGAGCGAGTACTGCCCGTCGGGCGCGAGGGCGTAGAACCTCTGGAAGAGATCCCGGAAGCGGAGAGGGTCGCCGTAGGGCGCCAGCCCCATCACCTTGTACTCGTCGAAGAGCCGGAAGCCCAGGAACTGGATGACCGCCAGGTAAAAGAGCCCGAGCGACTTGCCGACCGGCACGGTGGCCAGGGTTTCGAGCTCGGCGCCGCGGGCGTCGAAGACGGCGCCCGAGGTCTCGTCTCCCTGCGCGTCCAGCGTCACCACCAGGCTGCGGTCGAAGCCCGACATCGCCGCGGCGCTGACGCCGTGGGCGAGGTGGTGGGGGACGAACTCCGGCTGCCCCGCGGCGAGCGGAACGCCGAGCTCCTCCTCGAGGCGGAAGCGCAGGAGCGCCCGCGCGCCGACGAGCGCCGGCTGCTCGAAGTGGTGCAGGTAATAGTCCCGCAGCAGGAGGTCCCAGAAGGGCTCCTCGCCGTAGAAGGCCAGCCGGTCGACGTCGGCGGGACGGAGGCCGGCCTGACGGAGGCAGAACCGCATGGCGTCGAACGGGGCCTTGGTGGAGTGCTTGATGCGGTCGAGCCGCTCCTGCTCGATCGCCGCCACCACGACGCCGTCCTTGAGGAGAACGGCCGCCGCGTCGTGCATCGATCCCACGGTGAGCTCGAAGCCCCGCTCGTGCACCGCGTTGGGTCCGCCAGAGAAACCGAGAACGATCACGCCGCGCTCGCTGCCGCCATGAGGAAGCAGCTTATGAGCGCACGCTACGATTCGTCAACGAACCGCGGAGCCAATCCGGCAAGGCTCGCTCCGGACTCCAGGATCGCGTTTGTCGGGGGCCGGGAGCATGCCGGGGGCTCGCGCCTACAGCTTGGGGATGTCGAGCGTCTTGACGAGGATCTCGTAGAGGTCGGCGTTCCAGTCCGCCTTCTTCTCTTCTTCCAGCACCAGGTCGCGCTGCGCCGGCGTCAGGAGGGCGAGGATCTGCGCCGTGGTGTCGATGCGCAGGCCGGCGAGGGCGGCGACGGCGTCGGCGATCTTCTTGGTGATCCGCTGGCGGGCCTTGGGGTCCGGCGTCGGCGTCAGCAGGTTCTCGCGCACTTCCCGGGCGGCCGTGCCCACCTCCACCATGAGCGGCTGCGCCTTGAGCTTCGCCTGCAGGAGGACCTCGTCGATCGCCTTCCGCTGCGCCTGGCTCAGGGCGGCGCCGGCCGGTGCGGCGGTCGGAGCGGGCGCGGGCGCGGCCGGCGGAGCGGCGGGCTTGGGCGGCTCCGCCGCCCGCGCGGCGGCGCTCAAGACGCTCGCGAGAACGAAGGCCAGCAGCGGGACGCAGCCTCGAATCCGTCGGCTCATGGGATCTCCTCGATGACCGTTACCTTATACCAGCCCCGCCGGGCTCAGCCGCCGCAGTAGCAGGCCGCGAAGTCCTTGGCGGTGAAGTTGGCGATGCCGCACCAATAGCCCTTCCACTGCGCCGTGTCGGCCGCACTGGCCGGGCTGCTGACGGGATAGAGCTTCATGTAGGTGTCCCGGGGCGACGAGTTTTTCCCCACCGCGAGCTCAACCTGCTCCAGGGTGCACCGGTTGTAGCCGATGAGGCCGTACGCCGCTTCGAAGCCGTACTCCTCCGCCCATTTCGGCGGCCCATCGCCGCTCGCCGTGAGATCGAGGAACTGCGTGTGAAGGTCGCCGAGGGCGCCCGACCGGCGGTCGTAGGCGAAAACCTGGAAGCCGGGGTTGTTGCCGAACAGGGGGCTCACGGCCGGGGTGACGTGGATGAACCCGCCGCTCGCCGGGAGCCGGATCTCGTCCATGTGGGTGTGGCCGGCGAAGGCGGCCTCCACCCGGCCGGGGAAGCGAGCCAGCTCGCCCGCGAAGCGGGAGAGGTAGGCCTCCTTCCACATCGGGACGGGAGGGCTGGCGCACCCGTCCGCGGCGTGCAGGGTGGCGTAGGCGTCGATCCCCGGCGGAATGTGGTAGAGCATCCAGACCTTCTCGCCGCGCCGGGCGGCAGCGAGGAGCGTGCGGTGCAGCCAGGCGAGCTGCCGGCGGCCGGGATCGCGGGGATCCGCCGGATTGCCGGGAGTCCCGCAAAGGTTGAACTTCGGCGAGAAGAAGACGGTGTTCAAGACCACCAACCGCAGGCGGGGGACGGTGGGATGGGCGACGCTGTACCAGCCGCCGGCGGGAAAGGTCTCCGCGAAGGAGCCGGCGCGCTCGCCCACGAGCGGCTTCCACACCTTCTCGACGGCGGCGAGGAAGCGCCCCCCGGGCCGGAGCGCGTAGTCTCCGCAGTCCGAGTCGTTGTTGCCGAGGGCCGGCAGGACGGGCGCCGCGGGGAAGGCGGCGCGGATCTCGCCGGCGACGAACTCCATCGTCTTGACGACGAAGCGCAGGTAGGCGGCGTCGCCGGCGTCGGGCGCGGACTTGGCGAAGAGGTCGTGAAAGTCGTGCCCCAGGAAATCGCCGGAGATGAGCACGAAGTCGGGATGGGGCGCGGAGCCCTGCGCGGCAGCCAGGGCGGAGCGCAGCAGCGGGTAGTTGGTGTCGGCGCCGTAGCCGCTCACGCCGGTCACCGTCGAGCTTTCGAAGATCGCCCGCCATCCTCCGGCCTCCGCGGCCATCAGCCGCGGCATCAGGGCCGGGTCGTAGAACGGATTGAAGTGGAGGTCCGAGAGGGCGACGAAGGTGCCGCCCGCCGAAGGCGTGGCGAGGGTCGGCGGAATCGGCGCAGGCGCGGCCCAGGCGCCGAGCGGCGACAGCAGGACGAGGATCGCTACGGCGAGGCGCCACGGCCGCACGGGCATGTCCGTTCCTTTCGCGGAGAGGTCGCGGGGAGCTTAGCACCGCGGCCGCCACCCGTGGTGTCTCGCGTCCTCGGGCATTGTTGTACGCTCTCCCCGGCCGGACCGGACTTGCCCATCCACGATGCGATCGAGACCTTCCGCGTGAGGGAAAAGCTGGGCCGCACCGTGCTCTCCCTCGCCGCCGCCCCCGTGGCGGTGGCGCTGGTTACCCTGTTCGGGAGGGCGATGGGGACCAACGCCGCGGCCGCCGGGCTCCTCTACCTGATGCCGGTCCTGGGCCTCGCCACCGCCGGCGGCTGGCCGGCCGGGGCCCTGACGTCGATCCTGGCGACGGTCTGCCTCAACTACTTCTTCCTGCCACCCGTGGGGACGCTGCAGATCGCCGACCCCGCCAACTGGGTGGCGCTGACCTCGTTCCTGGCAGCCTCGACCCTCGCCAGCCGGCTGGTGGCGAGCGCCCGGGCGCAGGCGCGGGAGGCGCGGCTGCGGCAGCGCCAGGTCGAGGCGCTCTACGACCTCTGCTTCGGCCTCTTCGCCGCCAGCCCGCGGCTGGGCACCCTCGGCGACGCGGCGGCGGTCACCCTGCGCGCCCTCGACGCCGGCTCGGGCGCGCTGCTGCTCGCCGGGCCGGACGGCGGGCTGAGGCCGGAGAGCGCGATCGGAGCTGTGGGGCTAGAGATCGACGAGCGGGCGGCGGCGCGGGCTGCGGCGACCCGCGAGGTGCAGGAGGCGGAGGGGAGCGCCGGAGAGCGCACGGTCTACGCTCCCCTCTTGGTCGGCGGCCAGCTCAACGGGGTGCTCCTGGCCCGCTGGACGGCCGGCGAGGCGGCGCCGCGGCCCGTCCTCGACCCGGCGGCGCGCCTCCTCGCCCTGGCCGTCGAGCGCGAGAAGCTGCTCGCCGAGGCGGCCCACCTCGAAGCCCTGAAGGAGAGCCATCTCCTGAAGCGCTCCCTCCTGCGCGCCGTCTCCCACGACCTGCGGACGCCGCTCACCGCCATGGGCCTGGAGATCGAGAACCTCGAGCGCGAGGTGGCCGCCGGCTCGCGGGCGCGGGAGAGCGTCCGGGCGCTGTCGCTCGAGCAGGAGCGGCTCGCCCGACGGATCGACAACCTCCTCGCCCTGGCGCGGCTGGAGGCCGGGCTCGCCCGCCCCCACCCCGAGCCGACGCCGCCCGCGGGCCTCTTCCGGGCGGCGCGCGAGAGCCTGGCCCTGGCCCTCGCCGGGCACGGGGTCGAGACGCGGGTGGCTGCCGACTGCCCCGATCTCTGGACCGATCCCTCGCTGGCGCTCGAGATCGTCGTCAACCTCATCGAGAACGCCGCCCGGCTGAGCCCGGCCGGCCAGGCGATCGAGCTCGCCGCCGGCCGCGACCTTCAGCCGCCCGAGCCGCCCGGTCCGCCCCAGCCGAGGGAGCCGGAGGCGGCGCCCGCCGCCGCCGATCCGCCGTCCTGGGTGCGGCTGGAGGTCCTGGACCGCGGTCCGGGGGTGCCGGCGAGCGTGCGCCGCCGCCTCGGCGAGCGCGGGCCGGGCGGCGGCGCCGGCGGCGAGGGGGCCTCCGGCGGCCTGGGGCTGGAGATCGCCATCAGCTTCGCCGAGCTCCTGGGCGGCGCGCTCGCCCTCGTCGACCGCCCGGGCGGCGGCACGGCGGCGCGCCTCACCCTCCCGGCAGCTCCGGAGCTCGCCGCGGAGGCGCCGGCGTGACCCGCGCCCGTCCCCTCCTCCTGATCGTCGACGACGACCCGGCCATCCGCCAGGGCCTGGCGCGCGAGCTGGCGCTCGCCGGCTACGACACGCTGGCCGCCGCCGACGGCGCCGAGGGCCAGACGCTCTTCGCCGAAGAGCGTCCGGACCTGGTGATCACCGACCTCGCCATGCCGCGGGCCGACGGCCTGGCGCTCATCGCGGCGGTGCGGCGCATCGACCGCACTCCCTTGGTCGTGCTGTCGGTGCGTGGCGAGGAGGAGGACAAGGTGCGCGCCCTCGACCTCGGCGCCGACGACTACGTCGGCAAGCCCTTCTCCACCCGTGAGCTCCTGGCCCGCGTGCGGGCGCAGCTCCGCCGCTCGCGGCTCAGCGGCCCCGCCGGACCGCCGGCGCCCGCCGTCCTCCGCTTCCCCGACCTCGAGATCGACCTTCCCCGGCGCACCGTCACCCAGGGCGGCCGCGAGGTGCGCCTCACCCCCACCGAGCTCGCCATCCTCGAGCTCCTCGCCGGCCAGGCGGGACGGCCGGTCACCATCCGGCAGATCATCGGCGCCGTCTGGCGCGGCGCTCCCGCCACCACTGCCGACACCGTCCGCGTCCACGTCGGCGCCCTGCGCCGGAAGCTCGAGCCCGACCCCGCCAACCCCCGCTACATCGGCACCGAGCCCTGGGTGGGATACCGGTTTCTGGCCGAGCCGATCGAGGGGCCGTGAGGCTGCGCACGCCGGGCCTCGATCGCAGCGCGAGCCGGTTTGTAAATGCATAATCGTCGGCGTATGTGAGAAGATGAGCAGTATTAAACATTCCATGAGATCCGGTTTGATTCTGGCTTCATCGATCTTGGCCACGCCGGTCGTCTTGCTGGCTTCAGGAGCCGAAATTGCTCCTCTGGAGCATCGGTCTGTGGCTCCGCTGGATGTCGCAGCACTGGCAACGAGCACTGTAGGCAACGGCAACCAGGGCTGTATTCGAGTGTTACGGTTTGACGTTGGACAGGATGCGCAGGGGAGCCCGACAGCTACGATTGGGCAACAGACGACGTTCATCGGTCCGAGCGGGGTTTTCTATTGGATGCCGGCGATCGCGGCGACTTCGACGCAGAACACCGTCGTGCCATTTATCTATGGCTCGACGTCGGTGTTCTTGAGTTCGGCATTTACGACGAAGGGCGCTGCTGCCACGACCTACCCAGCTGCAACGACGTTCGCCACCGGTGGGTGTCCCAGCAATCCCAGGACCGGCGACTACCAAGGAGCGCAGACAAACCCGAACGATCTCGCAAGTTTTTGGATTGCCGGAGAAGCAACTCCAAATGCAGGGAGCTGTAGTTCTGTCTGGCGGACACAGGTCGTCAACGTGACGCCATAAAGGCCGGAAAAGTGTGCCCCAAGAGGCCGAAGTCACAGGTATGTTGAAAGAAGAAGGGAAGGAAGGCATATGACCGCGAAGTGTTTTCTTGCCATTTTTGTTGTCGCGCTGGCAGGGGTCTCAACAGCGGTGGCGGCGCCTGTACCGTCGACCGTGCCACTGCTGCGGATCCATGCGGCATTGACGGAGATAGACTCAGGCAGATTCTTTGAAGACTTGGATTATTTTGTGTTCGACGACGGCGTGGTTACGGGGTTCCTTGCCTTCAGCCGCGACTCGACGTGTTCCGGTTGCCCCTGGGGCGGCGGCATCGGCCAGGGGTCCGGCACTGCGGAGCAGTTTCAGGCGCTGCGGCTCGCACTCGGAACGAATACCGTAGGCTTCCAGAAGGGCGATTGCGAGGTCGATGCGAGCCGTGTCGGGCTCGGTACCTTCGAGGTCACATGGTATGGGCGCAATACCCGGCGCAATAACTTTCTGGTGCATGTTGACACCGGAGGAACGCACTGTGCGCCGCAGGTGGCCAACGTCCTGACCGCGATCGAGACATACGTGTTTCAATCCGGCGCGCCAACGTCCAACCTGGCGCCGTTCCGGTGAGCGAGGAAGTCTTGGCCGCGCACGGCGGCGACCGCTTCACGGTTCATGGTCTGCGGTAGAGTGGTAATCCCATGACGACGCCGGCCCGCAATCGTCACCACTCTCCGGCGACCGAGGAAGACCTCGACTCCCTGCCCGAGCACGTCCTGGGGCAGATCATCCGCGGCGAGCTGATCGTCCACCCGCGGCCGGGGGCGCCGCACACCGAGGCCGCTTCGACGCTGGGTGCCCTCTTGGTGCCTCCCTTCCAGCACGGGAGCCGGGGGCCGGGAGGCTGGGTGATCCTCGACGAGCCCGGGATCCGCTTCGGCGGCGACCTGCTGGTCCCCGACCTTGCCGGCTGGCGGCGGGAGCGCTTCGCCTCGCCCGAGAAGGGACCTTACGTCGTCACCCCCGATTGGGTCTGCGAGCTGCTCTCCCCCTCCTCGGTGCGGGACGACCGGGTCCGCAAGCTGCCCATCTACGCCCGCCACGGGGTCGGCCACGCCTGGATCCTCGACCCCGACCTCCGCACCTTCGAGGTGCTCCGCCTGCACCGGGGAGCCTGGCTCATCGTCGGCCTTCACGAGAGCGCCGACCGGGTGCGCGCCGAGCCCTTCGAGGCCATCGAGCTCGACCTCACCCTCCTGTGGGGAGAGGCCCCGGCCGGCCAGAGGCCGCCAGCGGCCGACACCATCTCCGAGCCCGCCGCCGAGTACAACCCAGGCGGCTAGAGAAGCCTCAAGACCTGTACCTTTAGAAAACCTTTCGAGATTCTTGCGGACTTCTTTGGCCGGCCGGGTGGAAGCTCCTGGCGAAAGGAGCTTCCACCATGTCGACCCACCCTCTCCCCCTGCGCCTGGCAGGCGCCGCCACGCTGACGCTCGGCCTGCTGGCCGCCGCCGGCCTCGCGGCGCAGGAGGCGGCGCCGGCGCCGGCCAAGCCGAAGGCGGCGGAGCCGTTCGCCTTCGCCGACTTCACCTGGCTGAACGGCAACAGCCGGACGACCGAGTCGCCCATCGACACCAAGTACTTCACCGGCGAGTTCCGCGCCGACACCAGCTACATCTACGACTTCAACCACCCCAAGGACGACACCCTGGTCGGCAGCTCCGAGAGCGGGCGGACGGGCGAGTTCCAGGTGCAGCAGCTCGGCGTCGGCGGCGACTTCCACTACGACAACGTCCTTGGCCGGCTGATGACGCAGTTCGGGCTCTACTCGACGCAGACGCCGCGCAACGACGCCAGCCCGGCGCGCGGCCAGTGGGACCTGGCCAATGCCTACCGCTACGTCTCGGAGGCGTACGGCGGGTATCACTGGGACAAGATGAACGGGATCAACCTCGAGGCCGGCATCTTCATGTCGTACGTCGGCCTCTTCAGCTACTACAACTTCGACAACTGGGTCTACCAGCCGTCGTACGTCTCGTCCAACACGCCCTGGTTCTTCAACGGCCTGCGGGTCCAGATCTTCCCGTCCGACCATCTGAAGATCGAGCCCTGGTTCATCAACGGCTGGCAGTCGTACGGCCGCTTCAACAGCAAGCCGGGACTCGGGCTGCAGATCCTGTGGCGCCCGAACGGCTCGCTCTCGATCCTCTCCAACAGCTACGGGGTGGGCACGGACACCCTGGGCAACGACACCCGCACGCGCTGGCACAGCGACGACAGCATCGAAGTCAAGTACTACGATCGGCCGAAGAGATTTTTCGACAAGGCGGCGTTCTCGGTGACCGTCGACGCGGGCTGCGAGAGCGGCGGCGGCGTTAAGTGCGTCAACGCCACTCCGGGCCGCCCGGCGCAGTACTTCCTGGGGTACATGGTCTACAACCGGTTCTGGTTCCACCACGACCGCTTCGGCCTGACCGTGGGCGGCGGCCAAATCGACAACCCGGGGCGGTACCTCGTGCTCGTGCCGCCGATCAACGGCGCGACGGCGGCCTCGGGCACGCCCTACTTCACGGCGAACCCCGGCGATCCTTACCGCGCCTGGGACGCCTCGCTGACCTTCGACTACATGCCCAGCCAGTTCGTGACCTTCCGCTGGGAGCTCGACCATCGCGCGGCGAGCGTGCCCTACTTCGCCGGGGTGGGCGGCGTCACGCCGCCGGGCGGCAACACGGGGCCTGCCGGCTCGCTCGTGCGGGGTTTCACCCCGGACCTGCGCAAGGCGGAGAACCGCGTCAACATGGCCTTGCTGGTGAAATTCTGAAGTTGCAAGGAGAACCATCATGATGGACTTCGCCTTCGTCGCTTTGACCGCCGTCTTCTTCGCCGCGTCCTGGTGGTTCATCCGCGCCTGCGCCTCCCTGGTGCCCAAGGAGGAGAAGAAATGAACGGTCTCTACGTCCTCGGCCTGCTGGTGACGGTCGCGCTGACCGTCTACCTCTTCGTGGCCCTCTTGAAACCGGAGCGCTTCTGATGACCGCCAACGGGCTGTTGCAGATCGGTCTCTACGTCGCCCTCCTGCTGGCGCTCGTCAAGCCGCTCGGCTCCTACATGGCGCGGGTGTACGAGGGCAAGCCGTTCGGCCTCGACCGCGTCCTCGGCCCTATCGAGCGGCTGATCTATCGCCTCACCGGCGTGCGCGCGGACGAGGAGATGGACTGGAAGGCCTACGCCCTTGCCGTCCTCCTCTTCAGCGCCGCGGGCCTCGTCTTCCTCTTCGCGCTGGAGCGCCTGCAGGGATGGCTGCCCTTGAATCCCCAGGCGTTCGCCGCGGTGCCCCCGGACCTGGCGTGGAACACCGCGGTCTCCTTCACCACCAACACCAACTGGCAGGCCTACGGTGGCGAGACGACGATGAGCTACCTGACGCAGATGCTGGGGTTCACGGTGAAGAACTTCGTTTCGGCCGCCACCGGCATGGCGATCCTGGTCGCCTTCATCCGCGGCCTCGCGCGGCGCAATGCCAAGACCATCGGCAACTTCTGGGTCGACCTCACGCGGACGACGCTCTACATTCTCCTGCCCTTGTCGCTGGTCCTGGCGCTCGTCCTCGTCTCGCAGGGCGTCGTGCAGACGTTCTCCGCCTACAAGACGGTGCCGCTCGTCGAGGCAATATCGGGAGCCAGGGATGCCGGCGGCAAACCGGTCACCTCGCAGGTGCTGGCCTTGGGGCCGGCGGCCTCGCAGATCGCGATCAAGCACCTCGGCACGAATGGCGGCGGCTTCTTCAACGTCAACTCCGCGCACCCCTTCGAGAGCTCCACGCCGCTCACGGACCTGCTGGAGATCCTCGGCGAAACCCTGATCGCGGCTTCGCTCTGCTACATGTTCGGGAAGATGATCGGGGACACCCGGCAGGGTTGGGCCATCCTGGCGGCGATGATGGTCGTGCTGGTGAGCTTTCAGCTCTTCGCCTACTGGGCCGAGGCGAAAGGCAATCCGCGGATCGCCGCGCTCGGCGTCGACCAGACGGCCACGGACTTGAATCCGGGCGGCAACATGGAAGGCAAGGAGGTGCGCTTCGGCATCGCCCGCTCGGCCCTCTTCGCCGCCGCCACCACGGCCACCTCGTGCGGCGCCGTCAACTCGATGCACGACTCCTTCACGCCGCTCGGCGGCCTCGTGCCGCTCTTCTTGATGCAGTTCTCCGAGACCATCCTCGGCGGCGTCGGCTCGGGCCTCTATGGCATGCGGATCTTCGTCCTCGTCGCGGTCTTCATCGCCGGCCTCATGGTGGGCCGGACTCCCGAGTACCTGGGCAAGAAGATCGAGTCGTACGAGATCAAGATGGCATCGCTCGTCGTTCTCACCATGCCGCTCGTCGTGCTCCTCTTCACCGCCATCGCGGTGGTCGTCGAGCCGGGCGTCAAGGCGATCGCCAACCCGGGAGCCCACGGCTTCAGCGAGATCCTCTACACCTTCACTTCGCAAGGGAACAACAACGGCAGCGCCTTCGCGGGCATCTCCGCCAATACCCCCTTCTACAACTCCACGGGCGGGTTAGCGATGCTTTTCGGGCGTTTCTGGCTGGCCATCCCGACGCTCGCCATCGCCGGTTCGCTGGCGAAGAAGAAGCACGTGCCGGCGGGGCTCGGGACCCTGCCCACCCATACACCGCTCTTCGCCGTCCTGCTGATCGGCGTCGTGGTGCTGGTGGGCGCCCTCACGTTCTTCCCCGCGCTGGCGCTCGGCCCCATCGTCGAGCACCTGCAGATGCTGGCTGGAGGGAAATAGCATGGCTCGCAAGCAGCAGTCTCTGTTGGATCGCCAGATCCTGGAGGCGGCGGTGGCCGACTCCTTCCGCAAGCTCCATCCGCGGCTGATGGTCCGCAACCCGGTGATGTTCGTCGTCTACGTCGGCAGCATCCTGACGGCCGGCCTCTTCGTGCAGGCGCTGCGGGGCCACGGCGAGGCGCCGGCGGGCTTCATCCTGGCAGTGTCGCTCTGGCTCTGGTTCACCGTCCTCTTCGCCAACTTCGCGGAGGCGATGGCCGAAGGCCGGGGCAAGGCCCAGGCGGAGGCCCTGCGCCAGACCCGCCGCACGACGCTGGCGCGCAAGCTGTGGAGCGCCGACCGCACGGGGCCTTCGACCCCCTTGGCCTCGACCGCCCTGGTCAAGGGCGACCTCGTGATCATCGAGGCCGGCGAGGTCATCCCCGGCGACGGCGAGGTGATCGAGGGGGTCGCCTCGGTCGACGAGAGCGCGGTCAGCGGCGAGAGCGCGCCGGTCATCCGCGAGAGCGGCGGCGACCGCAGCTCGGTGACCGGCGGCACCCGGGTGCTCTCCGACTGGCTGGTGGTCCGCATCAGCGCCAACCCCGGCGAGACCTTCCTGGACCGCATGATCGCCCTGGTCGAGGGGGCGAAGCGGCAGAAAACTCCCAACGAGATCGCCCTCTCGATCCTCTTGGCCGGCCTGACGCTCGTCTTCCTCATGGCGACCGTCACCCTGCTGCCGTTCTCCGTCTACAGCATCCGCGCCGCCGGGCACGGGGTGCCGGTGACGGTCACCGTGCTGACGGCGCTCCTCGTCTGCCTCATCCCGACGACCATCGGCGGCCTGCTGTCGGCGATCGGCATCGCCGGCATGGACCGCATGATCCAGGCGAACGTCATCGCCACCTCGGGCCGCGCGGTGGAGGCGGCCGGCGACGTCGACGTCCTCCTCCTCGACAAGACCGGCACCATCACCCTGGGCAACCGGCAGGCGACCGAGCTCCTGGCCGCCCAGGGGGTGGGCGACGCCGACCTGGCGGACGCCGCGCAGCTCGCCTCGCTCGCCGACGAGACCCCCGAGGGGCGCAGCATCGTCGTCCTCGCCAAGGAGCGCTATCAGCTGCGGCAGCGCGACATCGAGGCCATGGGCGCCCGCTTCGTCGCCTTCTCCGCCCAGACCCGGATGAGCGGCGTGGACGTGGCAGGACGCAAGATCCGCAAGGGCGCCGCCGACGCCATCGAGGCCTTCGTCGTCGCCGAGGGAGGGTCGTTTCCCCCCGACGTGCGGACCAAGGTGGAGACCATCGCCCGCGCCGGCGGCACCCCGCTCGCCGTCGCCGACGGGCCGCGGGTCCTCGGGGTCATCCATCTCAAGGACATCGTCAAGGGGGGAATCCGCGAGCGCTTCGCCGAGCTGCGCCAGATGGGGATCAAGACGGTGATGATCACCGGCGACAACCCGCTGACGGCGGCCGCCATCTCCGCCGAGGCGGGGGTCGACGACTTCCTCGCCCAGGCGACGCCGGAGGCCAAGCTCAAGCTCATCCGCGACTACCAGTCGGGCGGCCGTCTGGTGGCGATGACCGGCGACGGCACCAACGACGCCCCGGCGCTCGCCCAGGCCGACGTCGCCGTGGCCATGAGCTCCGGCACCCAGGCCGCCAAGGAGGCGGCCAACCTCGTCGACCTCGACTCCAACCCCACCAAGCTCATCGAGGTGGTGGAGATCGGCAAGCAGCTCCTCATCACCCGCGGGACGCTGACGACCTTCTCGATCGCCAACGACGTCGCCAAGTACTTCGCCATCATCCCGGCGGCCTTCGCCACCACCTATCCGGTGCTCAACCAGCTCAACCTGATGCGTCTGGCGAGCCCGCAGAGCGCCATCCTGTCGGCCGTCATCTTCAACGCCCTCATCATCATCGCCCTCATCCCCCTGGCGCTCAAGGGGGTCAAGTTCCGCCGCCATTCGGCCTCGCGCCTGCTGCGCGACAACCTGCTGATCTACGGCCTCGGAGGGGTGATCGCTCCGTTCATCGGCATCAAGCTGATCGACCTGCTCCTCGAAGCCCTGAGGCTCTCGTAGCCATGCGAAACCTGCTGACCGCCATTCTCATCTTCCTCGTCCTGACCGTCGTCACGGGGCTCTTGTACCCGTTGCTCGTCACCGGCATCGCCCAGGTCCTCTTCCCCCGCCAAGCGAACGGCAGCTTGATCGAGGTCGACGGCAAAGCGATCGGCTCGGCGCTGATCGGCCAGCCGTTCGCCAGCCCGCGCTACTTCTGGGGCCGTCCCTCCGCGACGACGCCGGTTCCGTACAATGCCGCGAGCTCGACCGGCTCGAACCTCGGTCCAACCAACCCGGACCTGCTCAAGCGGGTCAAGGGAGACGTCGAGCGCATCCGGACGGCACACCCGGGCCAGGGGCCGGTCCCCGTCGACTTGGTGACGACCTCGGCGAGCGGCCTCGACCCCCACATCAGCCCCGCCGCCGCCTTCTACCAGGTGGACCGGGTGGCCGCCGCCCGCGGGCTCGCGCCGGCCGCGGTGCGGGCGCTGGTCGAGAAGCGCGTCGAAGGCCGCACTTTCGGCGTCCTCGGGGAGCCGCGGGTGAACGTTCTCCTGCTCAATCTGGACCTCGACCGCGACCTGGACAGGGGGCGGTAGAGCCATGGACCGCCGCCGCGACCCCGAGGAGCTCCTCGCCCTGGCGAAGGCCCAGGAGGAGCGCGAGCGCCGCGGCAAGCTGAAGATCTTCTTCGGCGCCACCGCCG
>DATNKQ010000503.1:0-3248 GCA_035603315.1 Thermoanaerobaculia bacterium | reverse complement strand
CCGCCGCCGCTCTATCCGCTCCTCTACGAGCCGCTGGTCCGCCGGGCCCTCCGCGAGGACCTCGGCCGCGCCGGCGACCTGACCAGCGATGCGGTGATCCCGGCAGGGCTCCCGGCCGCGGCCAGGATCGTCGCCCGCGCCGCCGGCCGCGTCGCCGGCCTCGCCGTGGCGGCCGCCGCCTTCCGCCTGCTCGACCCGCTCCTCGAGGTGGAGCTCCTGGCCGCCGACGGCGACGACGCCGCGGCCGGTGCCGCGCTCGCCGCCGTCCGCGGTCCCGCGCGGCCGCTCCTCTCCGCCGAGCGCACTGCGCTCAACTTCCTCGGCCGCCTCTGCGGCATCGCCACCGTCACCCGCGACTTGGCGGCCGCCG
The DNA here is from genome assembly GCA_035603315.1 of Thermoanaerobaculia bacterium. Lineage (GTDB taxonomy): Bacteria > Acidobacteriota > Thermoanaerobaculia > Multivoradales > UBA5704 > DATNKQ01. Next base: position 2,878 of record DATNKQ010000503.1, on the reverse strand, counting down.
TCGCGCCCCACGGCGCCCGCGTCGTCTGCACCCGCAAGACGACCCCCGGCCTGCGGGCGCTGGAAAAGTACGCGGTGCGCTGCGGCGGCGGCGGCAACCACCGCTTCGGCCTCGACGACGCGGTGCTGATCAAGGACAATCACCGGGCGCTCGCCGGCGGCCTGGGGCCGGCGGTGGCGCGCGCCCGCGCCGGGGTGGGGCACTTGGTGAAGATCGAGGTCGAGGTGGACACCCTGGCGGAGCTCAAGGAGGCGCTGGCGCTGGGAGTCGACGCCGTCCTCCTCGACAACATGGGGATCGCGGAGCTCAGTGAGGCGGTGGCGATGGCGCGGGCGGCCGGCCGCCCCGTCGTCACCGAGGCCTCCGGCGGCATCACCCCGGAGAACGCGGCGGCCATCGCGGCCACCGGCGTCGACCTCCTGTCGGTGGGCTGGATCACCCACAGCCCGCCCGCCCTCGACGTAGCCCTCGATGTGGATACCTGAAACCTTCCCCTACGGTCCGAAATTACACATGTCGTCGGCGCGCACCGCCTCGTGGCCGACGCTGAAGCGGCCGGCGGCGGTCATCATGACCTGGACGTAGGCCTGCCCGTGGGTGCCGTCGCCGTGCCAGAGGTCGAGCATCAGCCAGCCGAAGTTGGGAGTCGTGGGCAGGACGGGGTCGCCGACGTGGACGAGCTGGGTGGCCAGGGGGAAGGCGTTGCTGTGCTGCAGCTGGGTGCCGTTCTCCTCCTCGTCGAAGACGACGAGCTGGTTCTCGCCCAGGGGGGCCCAGGCGGGGCCGGTACCGCACGGCGAGGGGTCGACGGCGAGGTCGCGGTTGTCGCGCCAGACGACTAGGTCGGTGCCGCCGGTGAAGGGGCCGCCGTTCAAGAAGCGTACGTAATAGAGGCTGCTCAGGGGCACCCGGTTGTCGCGCGAGTCGAAGCCGACGTAACGCCCGTAGAACGTGTAGTCGCCGGGGCCGAAGAAGTCGGCGTCGGCGACGAGGTGGACGGCGGCCTGGCTCTCCGAGCGGTGCTCGCCGGGGTTGACGTAGTAGAAGTCGCCCCAGAGGACGTTGGAGTTGCTGGCGATGCCGGTGCCGCCGGTCACGAAGTAGCGGCCGTCGGCGGGGGTGTTCTCGATGCCGGCGACCCCCACCGGGTTGCAGCGGTTGACGGCGTCGACCGTGATGTAGCCGGTGGCGCGTCCCGGCCCGGCCGCGCCGCTGCCGGCGCACTGCGGCGCGCCGGGAGGCTGGCTGGGGAGCGGCTGGCCGGTGTGGGCGGCGCGCAGGTAGGCGCGGTCGCTCGGCGTGAGGGCCGGCCGGCCGTACTCCGGCGAGGCGCCCGGCGCCGTGTCGCAGCCCGGGAAGTCGGGGGTGGCGACCGAGAACGGGCCCTGGTTGCTCACCCCGGCGCCGGTCGTCGGCAGCAGCCCGTTGAAGAGGTCGCGGACGTTGAGCGTCTGCACATCGTAGCCCGTCAGATAGATGTCGAAGGCGAGCGTCGGCACCCCCCAGTCGGTCCACAGCACCACCCGGGCCAGAGCCGGCTTGGCGGAAGCGTTGTTGACCGAGAAGAGGGTGGTCCAGGCGTTGGGATCGTCGACGTCGAGCTGGAAGAAGGGGACGAGCAGGGTGGCCGCCGGCTGGTTGGCCATGCGGCAGTTGCCGGTGAGCACCCCCGCCGCTGCCGGCCTGGCCGCCGGCAGCGCCAGAAGCGCCAGCGAAGCGGTCGCGAGAACCTTGATGATGCTACGGCGCTGCGTCGTCAACACGTCAACCTCCTCTCGCCTCGCCGGACTCGGCTACACTAGCGAGCGTGAGCGAGACCCTCATTCAGATCGGCAGAACGCCCGTCGCCAACAGCGAGGTTGCGGACCCTCCACGCCGTCAACCCCGGCCGGAGTGGCTGCGGATCAGGCTCGCTACTCCGGCGCAGTATCACCGGGTCCGCAACCTCGTCGACCGTCTGCAATTGCACACGGTGTGCCAGGAAGCGCAGTGCCCGAACATCTACGAATGCTGGGGCGAGCACGGCACCGCCACCTTCATGATCCTGGGCGACGTCTGCACGCGGCGCTGCGGCTTCTGCGCCGTCACCTCCGGCCGCCCGGCGGCGGGGGTCGACCCCGAGGAGCCCGCGCACCTGGCAGCGGCGGTGGCGGCGATGGGGCTCCGGCACGCCGTCATCACCTCCGTCGACCGCGACGACCTGCCGGACGGCGGCGCCGGCCACTGGGCGCGGGTGATCGCCGCCGTCCACGCCGCCAACCCGGGGACGGCGGTGGAGGTCCTGGTGCCCGATTTCCGCGGCATCCCCGACGCCCTCGACGTCGTCCTGGCGGCGCGGCCGGAGGTCTTCTCCCACAACGTCGAGACCGTCCCGCGCCTCTACCGGCGAGCGCGGCCGGGGAGCCGTTACGACCGCAGCCTCGCCCTCCTCGCCGCGGCGGCAGCGAGGAGCGGCGGCGGGACCTTCGGCGGGCGGGTAAAGACCGGCATCATGGTAGGGATCGGCGAGACCCCCGAGGAGGTCCACGCCACCCTCGCCGACATCCGCGCGGCCGGGGTCGAGATCCTGACCATCGGCCAGTACCTCCAGCCGACGCCGCGCCACCTGCCCGTCGACCGTTGGGTCCATCCCGACGAGTTCCGCGACTACCGCGAGCGCGCCCTCGCCCTGGGCTTCGCCCACTGCGAATCGGGCCCCCTCGTCCGCAGCAGCTACCACGCCCACGAGCACGTCCGCTAGGCGTCCCTCCCGCGGCGTTCCCGCTTCCTGTCCCGCTTCCCCGGGTGGTAGGCACCATCCTCAGTAAGGGTATTTCCAGGAATCCATTTGCGGAGGCCTATGTCCAGCCCGCTGACCGAACCGGTCCTCCCCGCGCTC
>DATNKQ010000498.1:0-9987 GCA_035603315.1 Thermoanaerobaculia bacterium | reverse complement strand
CTTGACCAGGTTCCAGGTGCGGGGGACGTTGGGCTCGCCGATCAGCTCGTGGTGGCGCGAGCCGTACTCGGGATGGCCGAGGGGGCCGAGCTCGCCCCGCCGCGTCTTCAGCCGGTTGGCGATCGCCTGCGTCAGGTTGTCGAGACCGGCGGCGACCTCGAGGTCGCGGCGCCCACTGCCCACCGTGATGCCGCTCGCGAGGTCGGCGTCCTCGAAGAAGCCGCCTCCCAAGGCGTAGTCGAGCTCGAGGTCGCGGCCGAGGAGCGGGGCGATGGCGTCCAGGCGCGTCGTCTTCATGGCGCCCCCGTGTCCGAAACGTAGGGGGCCGCCGGCGGCCCCAGGATGGTGAGGACGCCGGGGCCGGAGGGGATCTGGTCGCCGACCCGCAGGAGCGCTTGGCCCGAGAGGGTGAGCGAGCCGGAGCCGCCGGCGCCGACGGGCAGCACGTAGGGGGCGCCGGAGACCGAGTTGACCATCTGGCAGAGGCTGCCGGCGACGGCGAGCGGCTGCCCGCCGGCGGTGACGAAGGTCTGCAGGATGGCAGAGATGACTCCCGAGTCGGGAGGTCCCGCGGCCCCGGGGCTCAAGATCACGGCGCAGCCTAGCGATACAGGAGGTCCGGGCATGGTCGTCTTTCTCTTCCTCTCCCTCAGGACGGGCTGAACTGGGTCATGCCGGCAAGGCCGAGCTGGGGCGCCTTGAAGCTCGCCTGCGTCTGCCCCTCGACGGTCGCCTCCGAGCCCTTGAGGGCGAGCTGCCCCTGGGCCGTCAGCTTGAGGTCGCCCTGCGCCTCGATCTCCACGTCCCCTTGTGCGGAAAGCTTGAGGTTGCCCTTGGCGGAGATCACCAGGTCGCCGTCGCGGTTGACGACGATCGAGGTGTCGCCCAAGAGGATCTCCAGCTTGTCGTCGCCCAAGGTCAAGGCGGCGCCGCTCGAGAGCTCCAGGTGGAGGCGGCGGACTCCCGAGTCGCCGTCGTCCGGCGGCTGGTAGACCACCTCGTGCGGCTGGGCGACGGGCGGATGCGCCTGCTCGTCGTAGAGGCAGCCGACGGCGACCGGCGCGTTCAGGTCGCCGCCGACGAAGTTGACCAGCAGGAGGTCGCCCTCCTGGGGCAGCGCCGAGAGCCCGAGGCGCGCCACCGCCACCGGCACGCGCGGGAGCTCGACGCCGCTGCCGCGCAGGCGCAGGCTGACCTCGTGGTTGCTCTTGTCGCCGTCGCCGGTGCGGGCGAAGACCTGGGTGACGGTGGCGAGCTCGGGCTCGCGGCGCCGCCGGAGCTCATCACGGACGATGGCCCGCAGGGTGTCCAGGAGCTCGCTCACGGCAGCTCCTCCCCGGTCGCCTCGACGGTGAGCGTGGTGAGGAAGCCGGCGCGGCCGTCCAGCCGGTGGGCGACGGCCCGCACCCGCAGGGTCCCCGGATCGCCGGCGGGCAGGCCGGAGACGGCGACGAGGTCGCCCGGCCGCACCTGGGGGCTGCCGACGACCGTCAGGCGCCCCGCCCAGGCGGCCCGGCCGGCGCGGCGGGCGAGCGCTTTCCCCATCTCCTCGGCGGCGTCTTTCGTGCGCAGGGCGGCGACCACCCGCATGGGCGCGGCTCCACTCAGTGAAGTCGGCGCCGCGGCCGGTGCGGGGGAGCGGAGGAGCCAGTGCCACTGCTCCGCCCCCGCCTCGCTCGCCGCGCCGTAGGCGGCGACGGCGGGGGCGTCCGGCGGCTTGGCGGCGCCGCCGCTCCAGGCCAGGAGGTCGGCGCCGTAGCGCAGCGTCCAGTCGGCGGCGCCGCTCTTCGGCGGCACGAAGCGCAGACCGCCGTTCGGAGCGGCGCCGACGTCGGCGCCGGTCAGCCGCGCGAGGTCGCGGAGGTGGTCCCACACCGGCCGGCGGTCGTCGACCGAGTAGGCCGGCAGGTTGGCGTCGCCGCTCACCTCGTCGACGGCAGCGCTGCCCGCGAGGTCGTTCACCACGTCGGCGACCGAGCGGTCGAGGTAGCTCTGGGAGACCCGCTGCCGCGACAGCGCGACAGTCGCCGCCAGGCCGTCCAAAACGACGCCATCGGCGCCCGCCGCCACCGCCGTCACCTCGCCGGCCCAGACGTCCTGCTCGCTGCCCTCCTCGCCGAGCGCGATCGCCATCGTGGAGCCCGGCGCCGCAGTCGCCAGCTTCGACGACGGCCAGACCGTCAGCTCGACCGGGTCGTGCGCGCCGGAGAGCGAGAGCGCCACCGTCAGGCGCACGAGCGCTGCCTCGGCGGAGGAGAGCGTCTGGCCGTCGACGGTCAGCCGGGCCCGCGGCCGGGAGAGGCTCATTCCAAGACCCCCGCAAGATCGATCCCCGACCGCTCCGCCTCGCGCCGCAAAAGCCGCCCCATCCGCCGCCCCAGCTCCGCCTCCTCCAGCCGCTCGCGCGCGATCGCAGGCAGGGTAGGAGGAGGATCCTCCGGCTGATCTCCCATCGCGCGGGGATTTACCCCTGGCTTGCCCTCAGTGCTCCCAGCCAGAGCCGCCAGCCGCCGCAAGCCGCCAGCCGAGCGACTGCCCGCAGGAGAGAGGCCGACCGTCGGCTCAGTAGGCATGGCCACAGCACCCGCAACAACAGTCGATCGCGATTCCAGCCGGTCCAAGACCCGCACAAGCAGTGAAGGCCTTCCCGCGTCATCCTCACCGGAGAGTCGGGGCTCGATTCGGCCTCGCGCAGCGATTGGCAGCGCCCCACCTTCAACCGCCGCAGGCTCCACCTCGATCCGGGGCGCGCCCCCGAAAGAGCGGAGCGAGGCCAAATCGAGCCCCGACCCGGGGGTGGCCACCACAGGGGTGTCGGCGGCCGACGAAACGCCAGCCCGTTGCGCCCGCGAGCGAATCGGCGAGGGAGCCATCGAAGCGCCCACCACATGAGGCGCGCTCAGACGCGGCGTTGCGGCAGGCGCGGCAGGTTTTGGAGCAGCGCCTGTCGCCGGCAACGGCGCTGCCGGGCGGCGGGCCGCAGTAGACGCGGCGCTCGCGCCTGGCAGCGCGTGCCGCGCGAGGATGGCTCCCACTTCTGAAGGCGTCGATCTACCTACCCGGCGAGGTCTAAGCTCAGCGTGCGGCCGCAACCCTGCCCGGTTGCCTCGCGGTGGAGAAGAGCGCGGCTCCGGTGCCGGACGTCGCTCTGGGTCAGCAGGCCGCCCCGACACCTGCGCTCGCCGTGCCGCTCCACTCGGCCGCTCGATCGCCGGCGCGTGAGCGGCCTCCACGCCGTCGCGCGCTAGGCCGCGAGCGAGAAGCGCCCCGATGTCGATCTCCCGCGTCAGCGCTGCCAGCGCGCGGTCGGAGAGCAGCTCGAGACCGTCGAGATCGCGCGCCAGCGCCTCCAGGGCCGAGAAGGGGCCGGCGAGGCGGCTCGCGGCCCGCGCCGGCGCGCCGCCCAGGGCGTGCAGGCGGGCGAGCGAGGGATGGGGAGCTCGGCTCACGCCGCCCCTCCGGCATGCTCGTCGCGGGCCAGCATCTCCAGATAGAGGAGGACCTGGCCGACGGTCAGCTCCGAGCACTCGGCCGGCGTCCAGCCGAACTCGCGCGCCAGGATGAAGCAGGCGCGGGCGAGCGGCGCCTTCACCGCCCGCTCGATGTCCTCCTCGCCGATGGCCAGGCCGCTCAGGGCGTTGACCTTCTCGGAGAGGAACTGCACCAGGCCGGCGGGCAGGCTGCCCACCTGCTCGACCGTCATCTTGGGCGACACCAGCGCCTGCTGCACCATGAGGACGCTGGTGAGGACCCGCTGCTCCTTGGCGGCGCGGACCACCCGGTCGACGTCGCGGACGAGGAGCGGGCGGAGCACCACCTCGCCGGCGCTGACCTGTGGAGCGGCCTCGCCGCCGTTCGTGCCGGCGGCGTCCTCGGATCGACCGGAGAGGAGGGCCGCCGGCAGCTTGACGACGTGAGTCGCGGCGCCGCTCGCCAGCAGGTCCTCGGCCGACAAAGTATGGGCCATCACGGGTGCCTCCGGCGGCTAGCCGCCGGCCTCCTCGGTCTTGATCCAGAGGGCGCGGAAGCTCACCTGCTCCATCACGAAGTCGTCCTCCGGCAGGGTGTAGTTCCACTCCGCGATCTGCACCCCCATCACCGTCACCGTCGCCGTGGTGTCGGGAAGGTTCGGGTTCTTGAGCTGCAGGCTCAAGTTGAACGAGGGGCCGACGAACGTACCCGCCGGCCGGCTGTCGGCGGCGTCGCCGAGCATCAGCCGCAGCAGGGCGCCGTTGATGTAGGCGCGGTCGATCGTCCCGAAGACGTTGATGTTGCCCGGCCGCAGCTCGGTGGGGAAGCGCTGGCCGAGCTCGTGGAACGGCTTGACGTCGTTGGTCACCTTGACCGTCACGCCGGTGGCGCGCCCGATCGGCGTCAGCGCGTACTTGTCGACCACCGTCTTCGCCTTGTCGCCGGCGGGGCCCGACTCGACCGCCACCGAGATGGTGCCGTCGGCACCGTGGAACACTGTCGTCGTCGCCATGTCGATCTTCTCCTTCTCGCTACTCGAGGTTCATGATGACCTTCACGAAATCGATCGAGAAGGTGGGTTGGAGGACCATCGTGACGATCGCCTGGCCGTTGATCTCCTGCGCCCGCGTCGCCGTCACGTCGAGCTGGTAGCCGGTCAGCATCTCGTCGAGCACCATGCCCGAGAGGAAGCCGTCGAGGGTGGCCTTGAGCGCCGCCCGCACCCGCAGGTTGTTGAGCCGCCCGATGTAGGGGTTGGCGCCGATGCGGACGCCCGCCTTGGCGTAGTCGACGATGCGGCGGACGGAGATCTGGCGGAACGCCCCGGTGTCGGTGGTGATCCCCTTGAGGACGCGGATGCCGAGGTTCTTCTGCAGCACGAGGACCTGATTGCCAAGGAGCTGCTTCTGCTGCGCGCGGCTGTAGTCGGTCGTCAGGTCGTCGGCCGCCACGTCCTTGTTGGTCAAGCTGACGTGGGGGGCGAGGGTCGCCAGCCGGCCGGCGACCAGCGCCGCCGCGTAGGAGCCGGGCAGCTTGACCGACGTGTCGGCCTGGCCGGCGCGCGCGGCGTCGGCTGCCACCAGGCCGGGCGCCACCAGCACCAGGCGCGGGTTCGAGCCCTTGGAGACGTCGTCGGAGATGATCTTCGCGGTGTCGTCCGAGGAGGCGCCGAGGACGGCGATCCGCTCGCGGCCGTCGTTCTCCGTCTGCTCCAGATGAGCGAGCACCTTGCCGGCGGCGTCCTTGGCGGCGAGGCCGCCGACGGCGACGATGTTGACCGGCTGGTTGGCGAGCGCGGCGAGGCCGGCCGCTACCTCGGTCTCCCCCGCCGCCTGGCCGTCCGGCCCGCCGGGGGTCGCCGAGGCGACGACCGAGGCCGGCGCCGTCGCCGGGGTCGCCAGGCCGCTCACCGTCACCAGATGGCTGCCGTCGGTGATGGCCTGGGCCATGTCGCCGGCGGTGGCGCCGGCGAAAGTCTCCTTGACCTTGCCGAGCACCAGGGTCAGCGTCGGCACGCCGCCGACGGCGGCGAGATTCGCCGAGATGGCGTTCGCCCAGGTGCCGGGGCTGTCGGCCGTCAGCGTGAAGAGAGCGGTACCGGTGCCCGACTCCACCGCCCAGCTCATGGCGGCCACGTCGGCGTTGGCGATACGCACCGCGTAGACCGTCGACGCGCCGCCCGAGAAGAGCTGCTCCAGGGTGCGGGTCAGGGTGAGGGCGGTGGCCTGGTCGGCCGCCTTGTCGGGCCAGCGGTCGTAGCTGCCGAAAGTCGCCAGCGCGTCGCTGTAGCTGCCCAGGACCTGCACTTGGCCGACCGGTCCGCGGTTCGCCGTGCCGACGACGCCGACGTTGCCGGTGGCGATGCCGCCGACGCCGATCAGGCCCTCGGCGCGGACCTCGATGTACGTTCCGGGGAGGATCATCTCGCCAATCGTTTCGCTCATACCGTCTCCTTTTTCTCCTGCGCTCCTAGGCGCCGAGCTCCGACCCCTCGACCGGGGTGACCGTCGTGGTGATCGCGCCCGTCCCGCCGGCGGTGGCGATGGCGAGCTCGGGGGTGATGGTGATGCGGTGGATGACGCCGCCCGAGGACTCGGGCTGGTTGATCTCGTTCTCGAAGGCGAAGGCGAAGCGCGCCGTGCGCCGCCTGAGCGACAGCGGCGGCTCCGGCGCGCCGACGCTCGACAGCGCCGTGGCGCCGATCGCCAGCAGCCGGCGCACGGCGCCCCGCGCGCCGGGGGCCAGGAGGGCGCCGACGGCGGCGGCGGAGAGCGCCGCGGCGTCCGCCGCCGAGGCGGCGCAGACGTCCACCCGCAGGGTGCCGGCGATGCGCTCCAGGCGCTGCTCCCACTGGCCGAGGAAGTAGGTGACGTCGACGCTGCCGGTGGCCGGCAGCTTGGTCGCGAAGGTGAGCTGGCCGAGGACGGGATCGGCGCTCACCTGCTTGCCGGTGGGCGGCGGGTCGGCCACCGTGCGGGCGGCGCCCGCCACCTGCACCGTGAGGTCGTCGGCGGTGAACGGCCCGGCGCTGCCGTCCTTCTTCACCAGGCCGCCGTGGGGCAGGGTGAGGACCTTGCGCCCGCTGTCCAGGAGAGTCACCGTGGGATCGTCCGCCAGCACCGGGTTGGCGAGGTCGATCGAGGCCTGCCAGGGGAGGGCGCCGGTGACGAGGGCGCTCCGCGCGCCCAAGCCGTTGCCGGCGCCGGCGGTCGACTCGAGCGACAGCACGACGGCCGGCAGCTCGCCGGCGTCCGCCGGCTCGGCGATGCCCACCGTCTTGGGCGCCGGGGCGAGCCCCGCCGCCTGCAGGTAGGCGCCGACCGCGGCCAGGAATTCGTTCTCCGCCATCAGCTGCCTCCCAACAGGCCCTTCAAGGGATCGAGGAGCGACCCGGCGCCGCCGAGCGCCTGCTTGAGGCCCGCCGCCGCCGGTTTTAGAGGCGACAGGATGTCGGGGACGTTGGGGACGGCGCCGGCGATCGCCGGCAGGTCGAGGAGGTTCAGGCCGCTCTGGGCAAGGGCGTCGAGGTCGCCGTCGAGCTCGGACCCGAAGTCGGCGCCGACGCCGCCGCCGGCGGGCGGCGGGGGCGGCTCGGTGTACTCGCAGAGCACGATGCGGTAGCGGAAGGTGTCGGCGGCGTCCGCCGACTCCTCGACCGCCAGCTCCTCGATGAGCACCCGCTCGAGCTCGGACTCCTTGACGATGTCGGCCACGAAGTCGACCGGCTCGCCGGCGAGGAACTTCTGCCGCACCTGCTTCAGGAAATCGTCGCGCGCGTCGTCGCCCAGGAGCGAACCGGCGATCTCCACCGCCAGGGCGCCGCGGCCGAGGTCCTGGTGGAGGTCGCCGGAGAGGCCGGCGACGGGCAGCACGGCGAGCCGCCGCCGCTCGCAGGCGGCGATGCGCTCGATGTGCGGCGGGGTCCAGGAGTCGATCATCGGACGGACGAGCATCGTGTCCTCTCGGGTCGTTGCCTCAACTACTGGCGTTGCGCGCGGCGATTCGTTTCATGCCCGCCTCAGGGCTCGCATCGCCGCCTTGTCGGCGAGCGTGCCGGAGCGCAGGAAGCGCCAGAGAGTTTCCAGGTTGTGGACGTCCCCGGTGTCGGGCTTGGGCGGTCCGCCGGCGACGACCGGGCTCGCCAGGGCGACGAGGACGAAGGTCGTCGCGGCGTCGGTCACGTTCCAGGCCACCGGCGCCGTGAAGCGCCAGGAGCGGGCCGGGATGACCGGGGTCGCGACGCCGCCGGCGGGGCTCAGGCGGACCCAGGCGCTCGGGGTGTCGAGGCCGGTCAACGGCGCGCGGAAGAGGTCGACGTTGGCGGCGACCGCCGTCGCCGAGCGGTTGAAGACGCGGACGATCACCTGGTTGGCGCCCGCCTGCACGCGGTCGCCGCGCCGCGGGTCGTCGAGGTCGGTGAAGGCGGCGTTGGTGTTGACGTCGGCGGGCGGGGCGGCGGCGAGGACGGCGATGTCGGGGCTCCGCCCGCCCCAGGCGACGGCCCCGAAGCTGCCGTCGTCGTCGACGCCGTCGCGGATGTAGACCGGATCGGTGACCACCGGCGTGATGCGCACCGCCGCGCGCCGCTCGTTGCGGACGAGGGTGAGGACCACGTCGTTGGCAGCCGGCATGGCGACGAGGTCGAGCTTGTCGCCGGGGTCCGCGGTGGTGATCGCCAGGAGGGCGGCGTTGGCGCCGATGTCGAGCGGCGGCGTCCACTCGAAGCGGGCGACCGCCGGCTGGCCGGGGCCGATCTCGCCGACGGTCACCGCCGGCGCCGCTCGCTGCCAGCCGCCGGCGGGCAGGTTGCCGCTGAAGGCGGCGCGGAAGCCGGCCTGCAGGTCGGGCGCCGCCGCTGGGCCGGGGGCGGCGGCGAAAAAGAGGTGGACCTGGGCGTTGTGCGCCGGCTGGTTGCCCCGGTTCTGCACCTGCACGTAGACGACGTTCGCCTCGCCGGCGATGGGGCTGTCGTGGACCATCGTCTCGTCGAACTCGCCGCCGTCGATGGGCTCGCCGAAGCGCGTCACCTCGAAGGGCTGGAAGCGCGGCGCGTCGACCCGGATGTCGAAGGAGTGGAGGTCGTCGATGGCCACGCCCGCGCCCTGCCGGGGATCGTTGGCGAGGGTGTTGGCCGGCGCGTAGGGGCGGCCGTCGTCCATCAAGTGGTTGCGGATGAGCAGGCCGACGGCGGGGATCTTGAACTCCGGCGGCGTGGCGTTCAGCTCGCGCTCGAAGACGCCGCGGCCGAAGGTGGCGCAGCGCAGCGTGCGGGTCACCGGCGAGACGGCGAGGTCGTGGGCGATCACGATCGGCAGGCCGGCGTTGAAGGTCTGCCAGGTGGGAGCGGGCGCGGCGGCGCCGATGGGGAAGGCCGGCAGGTCGCTGCAGCCGTAGACGCCGGCGAAGGTGCCGACGAAGAGGCGGGTGGGATCCGCCGGCTCGAAGGCGAGGGCGAGAAAGGGTCCGGGCGGCAGGCCGGCGGTGACCCGCTGCCAGCCGACCGCCGCCGCCGCGCCGGCCGGGATGTCGGCGACGAACAGCTCCCCCTGGTTGCCGGCCGAGCAGACCGCCACCCGGAAGTTGCCGCCGCCGGCGGCGGCGAAGGCGATGCGGTGCACCCACGGGGCCGCGCCGCCCGGCCAGGGAACCGCCGTGACGAGCGCCGGCGCGGCAACCGGGCCGGCGCGGAAGATGCGGCCCTGGTTGGTGGCGAACCAGTAGACGGTGCTGGGTTGGCCGGGCAGGAAGCTCATGGCCGTGACCTGCTCGCCGGCGGCCAGGGCCGGCCCGACGGCGGTGAAGGTGTTGCCGTCGACGCTGCGGAAGGCCCGCCCCACCCGTCCCACGAGGAGGTGGTGGTCGCTCGTCGGATGCCCTTCGAGGATGCCGATGAAGGGGACGCCGTTGGCGGCCGGAAAGCCGGTCCGGGGGAGCCTCTGCGAGCGCATCCGCGTGCCCGCGGGAGCGACGTCCGGGAGGGTGGTGGCGACGAGGCCCGTGCCCGGGAGAGTCGCCGCCGCACCCACCGTCAAGCGGTCGAGACCGATCGACGAGGTGCCGTAGAGCAGGCGCGGATTGGAGGTGTAGGCCAGGCTGCCGCCGTCGCCGGAGTCCACCTGGTACCAGGTGAAGCCGCCGTAGGACAGGTAGGTGCCGTTGTCCTGCAGGCCGCCGCCGGTCAGGAACGGGAGGGTCGGGTGCACGGTCACGTCGTAGAACTGCGCGGCGTTGATGCCGTAGCTGCGCTTCCGCCAGCCGGGGTAGAGCGCGGCCGTGGTCACCGCGTCGGTCGACGAGACGCCGCCGTCGTTGGCGATCCAGACGCGGTTCGGGTGGTCGGCGCGGTTGCGGTCGAACAGCACCGCGTGGTGGTCGGCGTACTGGTTGCGGTCGCCGGCGGCGTAGCGCGTCCAATCGGAGATCTGGTTCCAGGTGGTCGCGGAGTTGGTGCTGACGAAGAGGTTGACGCCGCCGGCGATCACCCGCGCGGGGTTCGCCGGATCGACGGCGATCACC
>DATNKQ010000488.1:0-6986 GCA_035603315.1 Thermoanaerobaculia bacterium | reverse complement strand
CAGCGCGGTGGCCAGGAGCTTGGCCGCCGCCAGGCCGAGCAGCAGCAGGATGGTCAGCTCCGGCACCCCGTGGCGCGCCGAGAAGTGCAGCTTCTCGGTAAGCGCCAGGTTGATCGTGCCGTAGCCGCGCCCCAACACCAGCGGCGAGAGGTACAGGCCGATCAGGCCGAGCAGCGGCATGCCGATCAGCGGCTGCAGCGGCCGCGGGACGAAGGTGAGGCGCTTGAACGCCTTCCGCCCGGCGCCCACGCCGAGCATGAAGACCAGCGAGGTCAGGGCGCCGACGACCCCCAGCCCGGCATAGGGCACCAGCTCCCAGCCGCCGGTCATGGTGTAGCCGTGGGCCTCGTAGAGCGGCGCGTTGCCGACCACCGAGCGCGCGATCACCGTCGCGATCACCGACGAGGCGACGATCGGGCCGAAGATCTCGAGCGCGAAGTTGCCGAGGATCACCTCCATGGCGAAGAGCGCCCCGCCCACGGGGGTGTTGTAGATCGCCGCCATGCCGGCGGCGGCGCCGCAGCCGAGCAGGATCTTGATGCGGTGCGGCGCCAGCCCGAGCCGTGAGCCGAGGAGCGAGGAGACCATGGCGCCCAGGGTGATCATCGGTCCCTCGCGGCCGAGCGAGCCGCCGCTCCCCACCGTCGCCACCCCGGCCAGCACCGTCAGCAGGACCGGCTTGGGCTCGACCCGACCGCCTTTGAGCGCCACCGCTTCGATGAGCTCCGAGGTCCCGTGCCCGCCGACCTTCCCGCGTCCCAGCCAGAGGATGACGCCGACGAGCGCCCCGCCCACCGCCGGCGCCCCCAGGCGGACCCACCAGGGAGCCTTCACGGCGGCGGCGAGGAGATTATGGGAGTCGCCCCACAAGAGGTGCTGCAGTCCGCCGATGGCGGCGGTGATGACGATCCCCAGAGAGCCGGCGAGAAGGCCGATCAGCGGAATGAGGAGGAAGAAGAGGCGGTCTTCGCGGTTCGCGAGGCCGAAGCGGCGGGCGAAGGTGAAATCGAGAGACTGCACCCAGGCGCGCAGGCGCTGGGCCAGGTCTCTCGCCCCACCTTCCATGCCGAGGAATGTATCAGCTCCTCTCTCGGGCCACGGGGAGCCGCCCGCCCCGGCCCGGAGGACCCGCTTAAGGAGTCTTGATTAAAAAGGGGGCTTGCAAATTTCGCCAAATTGCGATAGATGTATGAGGCACGCCTTCCGGGACTCCGCCGACGACGTCCGCCGCCGGGCCGGGGGACCCAAAATGGCGGAAGGTCCGCCCCGCGGTACCATTCCTTCCTTGGACCGCGGTCAGCGTCTCTGGCCGCGCGCCTAGCCACGAGGGGGTCCGGGAAACCGGCCCCCTTCGCCTTTCCGCCCGCCTCCCCCGCTCGGTATCGCGGTATCGTAGACCCCGCGATGTCCCGAGCCTATTCCCGCACTGCCATCCCTGCTCTCCTCCTGGTCGCCGCTCTGGCGGGGAGCCTGGCGGCGGAGCGCCTGGCCCGCGCGGCGGAGAAGCCGGCCGCACCCGTCCCGACCGCTCCCAGTCTGCCCAGTCTTCCCGCGGGTGCCACCCCTCTGCCGCCGGCCCTGGCGGCGCGGATGCAGGACCTGCGGCGGGCGGCGGAGGAGTACCGAGGGCTCCGCTTCCAGCGCGAGGTGCCGGCCGTCGCCCTCGGCGGCCGGGCGCTGCGGAAGGTGACCGCCCAGGAGTTCGCGGAGGAGCTGCCGCCGGAGCGCATGCGATCGCTGGCGGCCGCCCTCAAGGCCTTCGGCTTCGTGCCCGAGGACCTGGACGTCGGGCGCTACTACCCGGAGCTCGTCGCCAGCCAGCAGGCCGCCTTCTACGACCCCGACCGCAAATACCTGGCGGTGGTGGAGCTCGGCGCCTGGGGCCGGGAGGCGGGCCGGGGCCCGGCGGGCGGGAAGAACCAGCGGCAGGGGCTCGACAAGGCGCTCGGCCCCGACCTCGCCCGGCGCACCGAGGAGGCGGTGCTCGTCCACGAGCTCACCCACGCCCTCGACGACCAGAGCTTCGATCTCAACCGGCTGGGGAAAACGTTGCCGCTCGCGGACGGCGGCGCGGCTCTCCTCGGCCTCATCGAGGGCGACGCGACGGTCACCATGATCGACTACATGATGCAGACCCGCGTCGAGGAGCTGCCCGCGTTCGGCGACACTCTGGGCAGCCTGATGCGCGACCCCGGCGCCCTCGCCTCCCTCTCCCCGGACATGCCGGGGAGCAAGGAGATGGCGGCCGCTCCCGCCTGGTTCCGCGACACCCTCCTCTTCAGCTACTTCCAGGGCTTCGCCTTCTGCCTCGACGTCCGCCGCCAGGGCGGCCAGAAGCTCCTCGACTACGCCTTCGCTCACGACCCGCCGCGCTCTTCCGAGCAGCTCCTCCATCCGGAGAAGTGGTACGGCAAGCGGGACGATCCCATGGCTATCGCCTGGCCGGACCTGGGCGCCGAGCTGCCGGGCTACGAGAAGACGGCGGATGGCGACCTGGGCGAGGAGGGCATCGCTATCCTCCTGCGCCAGGACCTGAAGGACCGCGACCAGGCCGCCACCGCCGCCGCCGGCTGGGGAGGAGACCGCTTCGCGGTCTATCAGAAGGGCGCCCGGCGCCTCCTGCTCTGGATCACCGATTGGGACACCGAAACCGACGCGGCGGAGTTCCAGGCCGCCGCCGCTCGCCTGGGGCCGGATTGGCAGGCGACGCGCTCCGCCCCGAACCGCGTCGTCGTCATCCGCGCCCAGGGCGGCGAGCTCGGAGGCCCCGAGTGCGCGGCGGTGGAACCGAAGCTGGCAGCCGCCAAGGCCGAGAAGCCCGCCAACCGCGACATCGATCTGCAGGCCCTGGGTATCCCACACAAGAAACCGGCCGCGACGTGAATGGAGCCGTGCGAACGGCTCCGCGGTTTGCCCGCTTGACCGCCGGTCTGCCCGTTAGACCCACGGTTTTCCAGCTAGACAAACGGTTTTCCAGCTAGACAAATGGTTTTTCAGCTAGACCGGCGGTTTTTCAGCTAGACAGATGGTTTGTCTGCTAGACAAACGGTTTGTCTGCTAGACAGACGGTTTGTCTACTAGACCGTTGGTTTTTCAGCTAGACAAACGCCCCGTCTGCTAGACGGGAGCTCCGTATAGACGAAAAACGGGGCGCGGCCCTCTTGCGCGAGATTCCGAGCCGTTCCCCCGAATTCCGGGACGTCATCGCGACTGCGGGCCTGAAATCCACGCGTTCTAGCCAGCCGGCGGCTTGATTGAGATGGCCTGTAGCGGCAATCAGGATTTAATTGCGAACAGAGGGACCTGTCTGTGGCAAGATGAAGCCGAGGGAGACAAGGTGTTGGGCGAGGAAAGACGGGATTCAAGGATTCTGGCCTTCGTGGCAACTAAGCTGAAGGCGATCCAGGATCGGGACGAGGCGAAGGATTACCTCGATGTCGACCGGTGGCTGCAGGAGGGCGCCGATCTCGGGGAGGCGCTCGCCGCAGCGCGCGCGGTCTACGGCCCGTCGTTCAATCCGGTGCTGAACCTGAAGGCGCTCTGCTACTTCTGCGACGGCGATCTCGAATCGCTTCCCGAGGAGGTTCGATCGCGGTTGTTGGCGACCGTACGGCGGGTGGATGCAGCCCGTCTTCCGGAGTTGCAGCCGCTGTCCGGCGGGCTCGTTCCATGACCGACCTCGAACGGGTCGCCGAGCGGCTCTTCTGGTGGAAGCCGATCGACGAGGCTCTGGCAAACCCGCAGAGATTTCTAGCCCAGGTGATGGTCTATGGCACGGCGGAGGACCTGGGCACCGCGCGCCGGCATTTCCCCGAGAGTGCCTTCCGCGACGTGCTGGCGCATCCGCCGGCAGGCCTCTTCGACCCACGTTCCTGGACGTACTGGCACGTCGTTCTCGGCCTCGATCCTCCGCCGGAGCTGCCGCGCCGCCAGCTTTGAGGCCGACCTTTACGGCCGGGACCTGCTCGGCACAGTGCTGAACTATGTCCTTCGGCGACGTGCTAGCCTCAAGGACATGAAGTCGAAAAGTTCGGGGCGCCGGATGCGGAGAATCGGCGGAGCCGTCGTTGCGGCGCTGCTCGCCGCGGGGGGAGCGGCGCCGGCGTCCGCGGCAATCACCGTGGCGCCGCCGCTGGACGTCCCCTTCCTGAGCAACCACTACTTCCAGAGCGTTGCAGTCCTGGAGGATGGCAGCTTCGCGCTTTCCGGGGCGACGCTGTATCCGATTCCCGACGAGGACGGCCACACGCAATTCGAGGTCCAGGCCTACGCGCCGGACGGCTCGCCCATCGGAGTCAAGTACTCGCCGCAGCCTGCCTTTCCCAGCGACACCGGAGGGATCGGCTCGCTCGGCGACCGCTACTTCGTGAGCTGGCAGCACTACGCCGCGAAGGGGAGCCGGGCAACCTTCCTCAGCCGTGAAGGGGTCGTGCTGGCGCCACCTTTTTCCTGGCCGAATTCCGAAATGCCGAGCTACCAGCTCTACTACCGTTACGGTCCCGGCCCCCGCTGGCGGTTCCTGCCCATCGTGTTTCACTTCAAGGGGGGTGACCAGCTCGAGAACCTCCAGCCGAGCGTGCAGGTCCACGGACCGGACGCGCAGCCCTTGGGGCCTCCCATCGCCCTCGCTTCCCATGCCAGCCGGACCTACGAGATCGACATGGCGATGAACGGCGACGGGCGTTTCGTGGTGGTGTATCAACGCTGCCCGAAGAGCTTCCCCGTTCGGCCCTGCCTGACGGGGTTGCAGGTCTTCGACGGGTCGGGACAGGCTCAAACGGAGTTCTTGACCCACGGAGTCAAGCAGGACAGTCTCGTGGCAGGGATCGCACCCGCGGGCCAGATCCTGCTTTTCTGGTCCTCCGGAACGGACCCCAAGGCGGCCCTGTTCTTCGCCGGCCTCTTCGACAAAGACGGATCGCCCATCACGCGGTCCCTGTTGGTGCGGCGGGTGCCTCTACCGGGAGGCTTCATTCAACAGGTGCATGCTTTGTCCGGCGGGAGCTTCCTGCTCTCCTGGATCGAGATCAACCAAGACGGGACCACCAGCTTTTTTCTGAGCGAATTCGACCCTGCCACGCGGCGAGTATCGCCACCGACAATGGTCGCGACGGACCAACTCGCCGCCGACGGCTATCGATTCGAGATCACCGGCTCCGGCAAGGGAGTCGTCGCCTGGACTTCCTTCGCTGGCGATGTCTTCACGGGGCACGCACGCTTGATCACCGCGCACGAGGCTACCGCGGCCGCGAGATGACCCTCTAAAACCCTTCCCGCCGCACCGTCTCGGCGGCCTTCAGGGTGACGCGGACGGTCTTGATGCGGTTGCCCTGGACCTCGACGACCTCGATGGCGAGCGGGCCGAGCTCCACGGCGTCGCCCACCGTTGCGCCGCGTCCTAGCTCGGAGAGGACGACGCCGGCGATGGTGTCCTCGTCGCGGCCGCTGAACTCGACCCCCAGGGCCTCCTCGAGGTCCTCGACCAGCATCGCTCCCGAGACCAGGTAGATCCCCTTGCCGCGCTCCTGGATCTCGGGCCTCTCGCCGGCGTCGAACTCGTCCTGGATCTGGCCGACGATCTCCTCGATCACGTTCTCCAGGGTGACGATCCCAGAGACCCCTCCATACTCGTCGATCACCGCCGCGACGTGGAACTGCTCGTGGCGCATCCGCCGCAGGAGGCGGTCGAGCGGCAGCGTCTCGGGCACGTAGTCGATGTCGCGCGCCACCTCCCCGAGCGAGGTGAGCGGACCCTCGTGGCGGAAGATGTCCTTGATGTGGACGAGGCCGACGACGTGGTCGAGGTCGCCCTCGCAGAGCGGGAAGCGGGTATGGCCGCTGCGGCGGGCGAGCCGCAGGTTCTCCGCCACCGGCCGGGTGGTCGAGAGGTAGACGACGTCCGCCCGCGGCACCATGATCTGCCGCGCCACCCGGTGCGACAGCTCGAAGACGTTGTCGAGGATCTCCCGCTTCTGCGTCGAGAGGTGATCGACGGGGCTGTTGGCGAGGAGGAGCCGCAG
Organism: Thermoanaerobaculia bacterium; assembly: GCA_035603315.1. Taxonomy (GTDB): domain Bacteria; phylum Acidobacteriota; class Thermoanaerobaculia; order Multivoradales; family UBA5704; genus DATNKQ01. Next base: position 966 of record DATNKQ010000488.1, on the reverse strand, counting down.
CTCCTGCTCGTCGTGCGCCACCTCGCTCTGGCCCGGCGGTCCGAGGGTGCCGACCGAGAGGAGGGCGAGGAGCCCGCGCGCCGCGTGGTTCAACACCCAGATCGCCGGGTAGGTCAGCTTGAAGAAGACGTACAGCGGCAGCGCCAGCCAGAGGGAGGTCGCCTCCGCCTTGCTGATGGCGATCCACTTTGGGGTCAGCTCGCCCAGGACGATGTGGAGCATGGTGATGGCGAGGAACGAGACGGCCAGGCTGATCGAGAGGACGAGCGGCTCGTTGCCCGGCGCGAAGAGGCTGACGAGCGGGCGCACGAACCAGGCGAAGGCGGGCTCGCCGACCCAGCCCAGGCCCAGGCTGGCGAGCGTCACCCCGAGCTGGGTGGCCGAGAGATAGGAGTCCAGGTGGCCGAGCATGTGCCGCGCCACCTTGGCCCGCCGCTGGCCGGCGCTGGCGCGCGGCTCGAGCTGCGTCGGCCGCACCTTGACGAGCGAGAACTCGGCGGCGACGAAGAGGCCGTTCAATATGACGAGGAAGAAGGCGAGGGCGAGGCCCCACCAGGGGTGGACCTCGACCCTGGCGGGGACGGCCGCGGCGAGCGCGAGAGCGGCCGTCACGGGCCGGTCTCCTTCCGTGCGGCGGGCGCGAAGCGGCTCCGGGCGCCTGCTGGGGAGCGCTCTAGGGGGCCGGACGGAGGGTGGGGAGCGGCTCTGGGACTGGGAGGGTCTGCGTTCAAGGCCCTGAATTTTATCACACGGACACCCCTACCTAATGGAGGTGCTGGCCGGCTCGCGCAGGTGGTTCGAGGCGCAGCGGTAGCCGCCGTTCAGGACCACGCTGTGCACGAGCGGCGGGAGGAGGTCCAGGTGGACGCCGGCCCGGGCGAAGACGTCCCGCGCGCCGGCGTCGGCCGTCGGCAGGAGGGAGGCGAAGCCCTCGGCGCGCGTCGTCCCCTCCCGCCGCTCGACCAC
>DATNKQ010000482.1:0-4654 GCA_035603315.1 Thermoanaerobaculia bacterium | reverse complement strand
ACGCCTGCGCGCGGCCGCTCAAGCTCGTCGTTAGGCCGGCGGGAGAGATGTTATGAAACGCACCTGGACGATCATCGGCGTAAGCGATGTGCCGAGTAGCTTCAAATGGTACCAGTCGCTCTTCGGCCAGTCTGAGACGCCCCCGGGCCATGACGATTTTGGTCAAATCCTGGATACGGATGGAACCGTGTTGCTCTGCCTCCACCAGTGGGGCGCGCACGAGCATCCCTCCTTGATGAGCCCCGACACGGCGTCGCCTGGCAATGGGCTCCTCTTGTTTTTCCGCGTCGACGACTACGACACGGCCCTGGGGAGGGCACGCGCTCTCGTCACCCGGTTCGAGGAGGAGCCCCACGTGAACCCGAACACGCGAGCTGAGGAGTTCTCCCTGCGAGATCCGGACGGATACTACGTCACGGTTAGCGCGCTCGCCGCTGCCGGTTGAGGAAACAGGTTCTCGCGGGGGGGCCGGAAGGGGTAGCCCAGGCAGGAGAGTAGGCGCCAGGGCGGCGGCGAGCACCGGGCCTGCTCGCGAGGGGCCTCGCCGTTTGATAGGATCGCCGCGGTTCTACCGAAGCGCCCAAGGGGGGAAACATGGCCGATCCCGGTTCGTCGGATGTGAAGCTCAAGCCCGCAGCGTGGCTGTTGATGGTCCTGGTCGTCCTGGCGCTGGTGGCGCTGGGGATCTACTCGGGCCGTAGCTGGCTCTTCCCCCAGGGGACGAAGGCCGGCAACGTCAGCAAGAGCGACCTGCCGAACGGCGGCCAGGCCGAGAAGCCGGGCAGCCCCGGCATCACCACCGTCTCCGAGTACAAGTACGTCCCCACCTCGCGGCTGCCGGCGGTCAAGGGGACGGCCAACTACAAGCCGCTGGTCGACAACACGGTCGTCATGGGCCTCAACGTCTGGGCCGGCTGGGCGCCCATCTTCTGGGCCAACGGCGGCACCGAGCCCTCGACCGACAGCCTGTTCTACAAGAAGTACGGCTTCAAGGTGGCGATCAAGATCATCGACAGCCCTTCCGAGTCGATCAACGCCTTCGCCTCGGGGAACATCCACGCCACCGCCTGGACGCTGGACATGATCCCCCTCTTCTACGAGCAGCTCAAGGCCGACTCGCGGGCGCTGCCGCGCGCCTTCCTGCAGGTCGACTGGTCGAACGGCGGCGACGGCATCGTCGTGCGCAAGAACATCAACTCGATCGCCGACCTGAAGGGCAAGACGGTGGCCCTGGCGCAGCACTCGCCGTCCCACTACCTGCTCCTGAACCTGCTGATCAACGCCGGCCTGCAGCCCTCGGACGTCGACTTCCGCTTCACCGAGGACGCCTTCCAGGCCGCCGCCGCCTTCAACGCCGACAAGTCGCTGGCCGCCTGCGTCAGCTGGTCGCCTGACATCTACAAGCTCTCGCAGGCGCCGGGCAACAAGCTCCTGGTGTCGACCTCCACCGCCAACAAGCTGATCTCGGACGTCATGTTCGCGCGCGCCGACTTCGTGCGCGACAACCCCAAGATCGTCGACGGCCTGACGCGCGGCTTCTTCGACGCCGTCGAGGCGCTCAAGGACCCGGCCAACCGCAAGCGGGCGGCCACTCTGATGGGCCAGGCCTACAAGATCAAGACCGACGACGCGGTGGCCATGCTGGGCGACGCCCACTCGACGAACTACGCCGAGAACCGCGAGTTCTTCCTGAACGAGAACAACCCCACCAACTTCGAGCGCTACTGGGAGACGGCGAGCACCCTCTACCTGAAGCTGGGCTCGATCGGCTCGATGGTGCGCTTCGACCAGGTGATGGACTTCTCCGCCATCAAGTCGCTGGAGGCGGTCGAGCCCTACGCCAGCTCGAAGGACGAGTACGCGGTGACCTTCACCCCCAAGGGGGTGTCGGCGATCAAGGCAGAAGCCTCCGAGATCCTCACCAACGTCCAGCGCATCCACTTCTACACCAACTCTTTCGACCTCTTCCACAAGAACCCCGACGGCACCCTCTACGACCCCAACGCCGCCAAGATCCTGGAGGACGTGGCGAAGCTCGCCGGCCAGTTCGGCATGGCCCGCATCACCATCGAGGGGCACACCGACGCCTCGATGAAAGGCTACGTGCCGGAGCAGGCGGTCAAGGACCTCTCGATGAGCCGCGCCAACGCCGTCAAGGAGGAGCTGGTCAAGCGCTTCCACCTGCAGCCCAACCAGTTCTCGGTCGACGGCGTGGGCTGGGACCATCCGCTCGACGCCGGCAACGATGCACTCAACCGGCGGGTGGAGATCAAGGTCTTCCCCCTGGAGCAGCAGCCGGGAGGCTGACGTTGCTGCTCCGCAAGCCCGTCCGCGACGAGTGGGCGATCGCGCTCCAGCTCGGCTCGATCGCCCTCGTGCTCCTCGTCTGGTACCTGGTCACCCACGGGGCGCCGGAGGAGCGCATCCTGTCGCCGCTCACCCTCCCCAGCCCCGGCGAGGTGCTGGGCCAGGTCAAGAGCCTGTGGTTCGACGCCGCCCTGAGCCGCGGCACCGGCTGGAGCCTGCGGCGCATCCTCCTGGGCTTCGGCCTCGCCGGCGTGATCGGGGTGCCGCTCGGCATCCTGGCCGGCTGCTTCCGCGGCTTCGAGGCCTTCATCAAACCGGCGACTCTCTTCCTGCGCAACATCCCCATCGCCGCCTTGATCCCCCTGACCCTCGTCTGGTTCGGGCTCGGCGAGCCCCAGAAGATCTTCTTCATCTTCATCGCCTGCGTCGGCTTCGTCATCTTCGACACCACGCTCGCGGTCCTCGAGGTCGACGAGCGCTACGCCGAGACCGCCTACACCCTGGGGGCGAAGAAGCCACACGTCATTTTCAAGGTGCTCATCCCGCTCGCTCTGCCGGACATCTTCAATTCGCTCCGCCTGCTCTTCGGCCTCGCCTTCGGCTACATCGTGCTGGCCGAGGTGATCGACGCCAAGTTCGGGCTGGGGTACATCATCTCGCAGGCGCAGCACCGCGGCCCGCGCGAGCACATCTACCTCGTGCTCTTCGTCATCTCGCTCCTGGCGTTCCTCATCGACCGCCTGCTCTTCCTGGTCCAGAAGCAGCTCTTCGCCTACCGTTTCGCCGAGGAGATGGAGTGAGCGAGGCCAAGGCGGCGGACAAGCCGGCGGAGAAGCCGGGGACAGCCGCGAGCTGGGTGCCGGAGACGCGGCCGGTCGAGGCCGCGGCTCATCGCCCGGACTCGCCCGAGCCGCCGGTCGTGCAGTTCAAGAACGTCTCCAAGCGCTTCCGCCGCGGCCGCGACTGGAGCTCGGCGATCGAGGACGTCAGCTTCGTCGTCGAGGACCTGCCGCAGGTGGGGGAGTTCGTCACCATCCTCGGCCCCTCGGGCTGCGGCAAGTCGACGCTCCTGCGCCTGATCGCCGGCCTGCAGCCGCAGTTCCCGCCCACCAGCGGCGAGGTGCTGGTCTTCGGCAAGCCGGTGACCGGCCCCGGGCCCGACCGCGGCATGGTGTTCCAGGACTACAGCTCGTATCCCAACCGCACGGTGCTCGGCAACGTCGAGTTCGGGCTGGAGATCCAGAAGATGCCGAAGAAGGAGCGGCGGGACGTCGCCCGCTCCTGGATCGCCCGCATGGGGCTCGCCAGCGACGAGAACAAGTACCCGCACGAGCTCTCGGGCGGCATGCGCCAGCGGGTGGCCATCGCCCGCACGCTCGCCCTGCGGCCGCGGATCGTCCTCATGGACGAGCCCTTCGGCGCCCTCGACCCCGAGACCCGCTACGCCATGCAGGAGCTCCTCATCGGGCTCTGGCGCGAGCTCCAGTCGACGGTCTTCTTCGTCACCCACAGCATCAGCGAGGCCGCCTACCTGGGCGACCGCGTCTACATCATGAAGGCCTGCCCCGGGCGGCTGGTCGAGCAGATCAAGCTGCCGCGCCCGGCGGAGTCGCCGGTGGCGGTGGAAACGCGGAGCGACTTCCGCGAGGTGGTGGCGATGCTCAAGGAGAAGATCCACGGCGGCCCCGAGAAGGGCCGGGGGATCTCCGCCGACTAGGGAGGGGGCGGCGGCGGTTGAGCAATCGCCGGCTTAGAGCCTGTGAATTTTTCTCGGAGGCCGACCATCTGACGCGGTTGCCGCGCGAAAACTTAGGGCCTGTCATCCCGAGCGGGAGCGAGGGACCTGGGCGGAGGGAGGCCGCCCAAACTTTTGATAGCAAAGGTCTTCGCGCCGCTCTCCCCCAGATTCTTCGCTCTCGCTCAGAATGACGATCGGGGGACGTGCCCGTGGGCCGGACGGGTATCCGCCCGAGCCGCCGGATCTCCGCCCCCGGCCCGAGGAATCACGGAAGAATCACCTGGCACCTCTTCCCGCAGGGGTAGGGCAGGCCCCCGTGCCTGCCCTGGTTCGGCCGTCGTGGCGATGATTCGGTGGCGGGACAGTCAGGGCTCCAGGCGGGCTTAACGAGACTCCGTTTCGTCCTGTGGGGAGGACGCACGAGAACGCCGCCGTGCCATTCTGGCCTGAATTGCGATTCCGGCGCCCGGGAATGATTTCCCGAGGTCGGGAGTGATTTCCCGAGGCCGGGAATGATTTCCCGAGGCCGGGAATGATTTCCCGAGGCCGGGAATGATTTCCGGAGGCCGGGAATGATTTCCCGAGGCCGGGAATGATTTCCCGAGGCCG
>DATNKQ010000480.1:0-10454 GCA_035603315.1 Thermoanaerobaculia bacterium | reverse complement strand
GAGCCGATGGAAGAGGCGGAGATCCAGGCGCTGGCGGGCCGCGCGGCCTGGCCGGTCCCGCTCGCCGGCCTGCGCACCCGCGACTACAAGTACGTCGAGTACGCCAACGGCGAGCGCGAATACTACGATCTCAAAGCCGATCCCTACGAGCTGGCGAACCAGCAGTCCCACCTCGACCCCGCCTATCTCGCCCGCCTCTCGCGGGCGCTCAAGACGCTGGCCGCCTGCGCCGGCGCCGGCTGCCGGAGCGCCGACTCCGCACCGCCGCCCGCCCGCTAGAGTCTCAGACGAACCCCAGGTTGGGGTGGTTGAAACGGCCGAGGTTGGGGAAGACGAGGGCGAGGTCGGAGGCGCCGACGCCGAACCAGCGGGCGAGGGTCGCCGAATACTCGTCCACGGAAACGGTGGGGATCCAGCGCCCCTGGCCGGAGTCGTCGGGGCCGTCCTCGACCAGGGTCGGCACCCGCCCGTAGACGTCGCCGCCCTGCACCGCGCCGCCGACGACGAGCTGGTGGCTCCCCCAGCCGTGGTCGGAGCCGCCGCCGTTGCTGGGGAAGGTGCGGCCGAAGTCGGAGGCGGTGAAGGCGGTAACGCCGCCGGCCACCGCCAGCTCGACGGTGGCGTTGTAGAAGGCGGTGAGCGCGTCGTTCAGGTCGGCCAGCAGGCCGCCCTGGGTGACGAGCTGGTCGCCGTGGGTGTCGTAGCCGTCGGCGGCGCAGAAGAAGACCTGGCGCGCCAGGCCCAGCGCGCCGCGCACCGAGATGAGCTGGGCGACCATCCGCAGCTGCTGGCCGAGGTCGGTGGGCGGGAAGACGGTGGCGAGCGGCGGCGCCTGGGCGAGCGCCGTCTGCAAGAGCTGGTTGTTGTCGAGGGCACGCTGGGTGACGTCGCGGGCGGCGCCCACCAGCAGGTTGCCGGTCGACAGGGTGAGGAGGTTGCGGATGGCGAGCGAGACGGGGTCGGCGCCGGGGCTGCCGTCGTAGGCGTCGAGGCCGATGCTGCCGTCGGGCGAGATCTGGTACTGGGTCACGAAATCGCCCACCTGGAAGGTGTCGGTCCCGGCGACCGACATGCTCATCGACACCTGCGCGTTGCCGTTGAGCGTGCGCAGGAGGTCCGCCGTCCGGCCGCCCCAGCCGGTGCGCGGCGGCTGGTCGGGGATCGACGTCTGCCAGTGGATCTGCTGGTCGCTGTGGGAGAAGAGCTGGGGCGGCGTCGCCACACTGCCGGCCAGGAACTGATCGCGGGTGAGCGGCGCCAGGAGCGGGCCGGCATTGGCGACGATCGCCATCTGTCGCTGGGCGAAGAGGCTCTGGAGGCCCGGCACCTCGGGGTGGAGGCCCCAGGCCCGCCCGTCGCCCGTCAGCGGCGAAATGGGCAGCAGCAGGCCCTGCGGCAGGGCCAGGCTGCCGCGGCCGGCGGCGTACTGCGCGTAGTCGCTGCCGCTCCGCGGCACCAGGAGGTTGTTGCTGTCGTTGCCGCCGTAGAGGAAGACGCACACCAGGGCCTTGTAGTCGGCAGCGCTGCGCGGCAGCTCGGCCGCGGCGGCGATGCTGCCGAGGTCGGTCAGGGTGCGGAAGATCGACGTCGTCCCCACGGCGGCGCAGACCGAGCTGCGGAAGAGCTCACGGCGGGTCAGCAGGGTCCTGGGCATCTCTCTTTCTCCTACCGCTCCACCAGGTACTCCGGCGAGGTCACGATCAGGCGCACGGCGGCGCGCACGCGGTCGCCAGGATCGGCGAGGGACGGATCGCTCAGGGTGGCGACGAGGATCGCCCGCATCGCCGGCGACATGCCGTTCGACATCAGCAGCAGGTCAAGCGAGTCGACGAGCTGGGCGGGGTCGGCGGCGAGCGCCAGCTGGCGCGAGAAGTCCAGGGTGATGAGGTCCGCGCCGTTGCCGTAGCCGTCGTAGATCAAGCCGCGCATGAAATTGGCCCCGCCGATGGCGGAGGTCTCGGAAAGGATCTGGAACTCCGGCGAGACCAGCCCTGCCGAGGCCACCGGCCCGGCGAGCGAGAAGTCGGGCTTGAAGAAATTGAAGACCGTCGTCGCCCGGAGAGGGTTCTGTCCCAGCGCGAAGGTGGGATCCTCCAGGTTCCAGAGCCGGTACTTGCCGCTCGGGGCGGTGGCGTTGAAGGCGCGCAGCAGGCCGCCCAGTCGCACGATCGGCTCGCGCAGGTGGCCGTAGCCCTGGTTGGCGGTGACCGCCTCGGCGCGCGCCTCGTAGTCGCGGAGGATCGCCCGCACCACCGCCTGCAGGTCGCCGCGCACGCCGTGGCCGTTGTCGGCGAACGCCTGCGCCACCCGGTAGACGTAGGCGGGGCTGGGGTTGCTGGTCACCAGCCGCTGGATGAGCAGGCGGGCGATGAAGGGGCCGACGTTGGGGTGGTTGAAAATGTCGTCCAGCGCCTGCTGCAAGTCTTGCCCCGGGGTGAGGCCGGCGGCCGTCGAGGCGCCGTCGAGGAGCTGCTTCGGACCGTCCGAGTGGTGGCTGGGCCAGGGTTCCATGGGGATGCGCCACATCTCGACGGGGTTGTAGAAGAGATCGGGATTGGTGGTGTCGTTGCCGCCGAAGCTCCAGCCGGTGAAGACCCGCGCCAGACCCATCACCGTCTCCTGGTTGTAGGTCGGGATGGGCAGGCCGCGGGCATCGAGCTGCAGGGTACCGTCGGGGAAGAGCTTGACCAGGCCGATCGAGAAGAGCTGCAGGATCTCGCGCGCGTAGTTCTCGTTCGGGTTCTGGCCGGCGGCCGGGTCCTCCTTGTCGTTGCCCAGCATGTTCAGGTAGACGCCCATCGCCGGGCTGAGCGTCACGTCCTCCAAGAACTGCCGGAAGTTGCCGAAGGCGTCGCGCTCGAGGACGTCCATGTAGGAGGCGAGGGCCTCGGGCTGGTTGTCGAGCGCCGAGCTGTCGTCGGAGACGACGAAGATCTCCGACAGGGCGAGGGCGACGCGCTGCCGCAACGGATCGGGGCCCTGGACAGCCTGCTGCCAGATGGACTCCATCACCTGGTTCGAGGAGAGGTCCTCGCCGGCGGCGGCCGCGGCGTCCAGGTAGGTAAGGTGCGAGGCGAGCGGCGCCTGGAACTGCTGGGCGAGCCAGGCGTCGAAGCCCTCGGCCTGGAGCGCGGCGACGTCGTCCGGGGTCGGGCCGTAGGTCGCCTGGGTGAGGAAGCGCGCGGCATCGCGGGCGGTCGGCGGGCCGCCCGGCAGGTCCGGCGGCGGCGGCGGCGGCGTGAAGACGCCGGTGCCGGTCGAGAGCACGAACTGACCGCGGATCTCGCCCGCGGGATAGCTCGCGGTGTGGATGTTGATGTAGGTGCGGCCGGCGCGGATGGCGGCGACGATCTGGTCGACCGAGGTCGTGCCGACCGGCACGAAGGTCCACAGGTAGGAGCCGTCCGCCTGCGGGGTGGCGGCGTCGATGTCGAAGAGGATCGGCCCGCTGGCGCCGGGGTCGGCGGGGCCGTGGACGTGCTCGCCGGTGACCGGCGAGGTGAGGTTCGAGAAGCTGAAGCGGAGGACGGCCGAGGTCGCGTCGGCGCTGAGCAGGAGCGAAGCGAACCCGGAGCCGGTCGAAAGGGCGGCGCCCTGCGGCGACATGCGGGCGATGAACAGCGTCGGCGGCTGGCCGATGGCGTAGGCGCCGGCCACGACGGCGCTGTCCGCCAGGCCGTCCAGGAAGGCGATGGCCTTCAAGGTGGCCGAGGCGGTGACGGCGACGGGGCCGCTGTAGAGCGCTCCCGTGGTGCGGGTTGGGTCGGTGCCGTCCAGGGTGTAGCGGATCTGCGCCCCCGGCGTGCTGCTGAAGAGGCTGACGTTCTGGCTGCCCGTATAGGTGCCGGGAGGAGGGTTCAGGACCGCCGGCGCGACCACCGTGCGGTCGAGCCCCGGATCGGCGAAGTAGCCGTTGACGTCGATCAGGAGGTGGACGCTGCCGGAGGCGAGAGCGGCGGCGCAGGTCACACCGCCGTCGGCCCCCAAGCTCAGGACCGCGTTGTTCGCCCGCACCTGGCCGGGCGAGTAGTTGATGGTCGACACCACGGGCCGTGGCATGCCCGCCGGGTAGAACGACAGGAACCCGGCGGTGGTGGGACCCACGATGGTGACGTTGACGGAGATGGCGGTGGCGCCGGTCGAGACGCCGCAGCGCCCGGCGAGGTCGAAGGCGCGGACGGAGTTGGGGCCGAGGGCGGGCCCGCCCCAGGGGCCGGTGGGATCGACGGCGTTGCGGGTGTCGACCGCGCGGCAGGGGGTCACGGTGAAAAACGAGCTCCCCTGCGCCCACGCCGGCCCGGCGAGGCCCAGCAAGACGAGCGCGAGCAGGCCCGGGACCCTTCTCACCTTCGGCACCTCCCTGGAAACGGACTGTCTGCGCCGACCTTATCAAGTCTATCGACAAGTATCAATATATCGGGTATCGGGCTATACCTCGAGCACGAAGGTCACCGGCCCGTCGTTGACGAGGGCGACCTCCATCTGGGCGCGGAAGCGGCCGCTGGCGACGACGAAGCCGCGGCGGCGGAGGTCCTCGACGAGGGCCTCGACCAGCGGCCTCGCCTCCTCCGGCGGGGCGGCGCCGTCGAAGGAGGGGCGGCGGCCGCGCGCCAGCGAGCCCGCGAGGGTGAACTGCGAGACCACCAGGAAGGCTCCGCCGGCCACCGCGGTGTCGAGGTTCATCTTGCCCTCGGCGTCGTCGAAGACCCGCAGCCCGGCCAGCTTTTCGGCCGCCGCCGCCACCGCCGCCGGCCCGTCCCCCCGCTCCACCCCCACCAGCACCAGGAGGCCCCGACCGATCTCCCCCACCGTCTCGCCCGCCACCCGAACGGCGGCGGAGCTCACCCGCTGCAGGACCAATCGCACGTTTTCCGTCCTTCCCTACTGAGAGGAGACCGGGCGGCCGTCGCCCGGTACCTCCGCCGGCTTCCCGCCGGCGGTGTGATACCGTAGCTCATTCCAAACTTTAGGAGAACGGAAGCATGGTCAACAAAGTGATCCTGGTGGGCAACCTCGGGCGCGACCCCGAGGTGCGATCGACGCCGTCGGGCCAGCCCGTCGCCAGCTTCACCCTCGCCACCAACCGCAAGTGGAAGGACAAGAGCGGCCAGCGCCAGGAGCAGACGGAGTGGCACCAGATCGTCTGCTGGGGGCGCCAGGCCGAGGTCGCCGGCCAGTACCTCACCAAGGGCAAGCAGATCTACGTCGAGGGACGCCTCCAGACCCGCTCCTGGGAGGACAAGCAGAGCGGCGAGAAGAGGTACCGCACCGAGATCATCTGCGAGAACTTCCAGATGCTGGGTTCGCGCAGCGGGGCGTCGGAGTACGACGCCGGCGCCGGCAGCCCCGGCGGCGGCCCCACCCACGACGAGGGCGGCGGCGGCACGGGCGGCGGCTTCGGACCCGAAGACGACGACATCCCCTTCTAGAATCCCACCGATACCAGTGAAAACGGCTGCCGGGAGAGGTTTTGCCCGGCAGCCCCGTCGCCCCTTCTGGGCTTGGGGTTTCGGGCGCCTCCGTAACCTGGGGCTGACGCCCCAGGCTACATTCCTTCGCCCCTTCGGGGCTTGGGTTCGCGCCTATACAGAAGTCCGACCCATGCATTCCGTGGCCGTTAGCAGGAAGACAAATTTTGCGCCCTTTCGTGATGGAAAGGTGGCAGCCTCGAAGGCCCGCGAGCCATCAAGACGGGCGCCCTGAGCCCCGAAGGGGCGCACGAATGTAGCCTGGGGCGTCAGCCCCAGGAAAAAAGCATCACGGACCCCAAGCCCCGAAGGGGCGAAGGAGTGTAGCCTAGGCTTCACGGCTTGGCACAGCGATTGTAAGGCCGGGAGGACTGGCTTGATCGCGGAAAAGCCCGGAGCGCACGCGAGCGAGGTCCAGGACTACTACCGGCGGATCCTGCCGTTCCTCGACCTCGAGCTCGCCGACCGCGGGGACGCCGGCTTCTGGACGGCAGCCGCCGGCGCGCCCACAGGCCGCCGCGTGCTCGAGCTGGGGGCGGGCAGCGGGCGGGCGACGGCCTTCCTCGCGCGCCGGGCCTCGCGGGTGGTCGCCGTCGACATCTCCCTCGATCTCCTCGCCGTCGCCCGCCGCCGGCTCGCCGGCCTTCCCGTCGACCTCGTGGCCGCCGACATGCGCCACCTGCGGCTCGGCGAGCGCTTCGACCTCGTCGCCGCCGTCGACGATCCCTTCTCTCACTGCACCCGCGACGAGGACCGCGACCGGGCGCTGGCGACGGCCGCCCGGCACCTCGCCCCCGAAGGCCGCTTCGTCCTTGATGCCGCCTGGCTGCCTCCCGCCGAGCGGCGCGCGGCCGCCTGTCCCGAGGGCAGGGTCTGCGAGCGCCTGCATCTCGAGCCTCTCGCCGGAGACGGCGGAACCGGCGGAGACGCCGGCCTCGTGGTGCGGGAGGAATGGCGCTGTGATCCGGAGAGCCGGCTCTGCGACGTCCGCTTCGAGTACCGGCGACGGGGAGCGGCGGTGGCGACGGCCGGATTCGCCGCGCGCCTGTGGTCCGTGGCGGAGCTGGAGCAACGCTGCCAGGCCGCCGGCCTCGCCATCACGGCGCTGTGGGGCGATTACGACCGCCGGCCGTGGGACCGGCGGACGTCGACGCGGCTCATCGCCGAGGCCCGCCTCCGCTCCTAGCTAGCCCTCACCTCCCGCGTTCGAGCTCGAGCAAGTTCATGCGCGTGGGGCCGGGAAAGGGCGCGTCTCCCTTGACCGTCTGCCAGACGATGCGGCTCAGGAGGTCGTCGTCGGCAGCGTCGGGGGCGTGGAGGTCGAGCTTTGCCGACCGCGCGGCGGCGGCTCCCCGCCGCGGGTTCTTCTCGTCCAGCGACACGGCGGGTTGGAGCGCCCGGTACGGGGCGAGGTCCGGCGTGGCGGCGAAGAGGCCGGCGAGCGACCGACCGTAGTAGTCGAAGTGCGACAGCGCGCCCAGCCCCAGCGCCTGCTCGACCGTTGCCAGGACGTCCGTGGTGTTGACGAAGCGGCTGATCCGCCCCGGCCGGTTGTAGGGCGAGAGGACGAGGAGGACAGAGCGGTGGGAGTCCACGTGGTCGGGGCCGTCCTGGGCGTCGTCCTCGAGGACGCAGATGAGGGTGCTCTTCCAGAACGGGGTTCGCGACAGCGCTTCGATCATCCGCCCCAACGCCAGGTCGTTGTCGGCCACGTAGGCCCGAGGGGTGCGCTTGCCCGCCAGACCGCCGGAAGTGTGGTCTCCGGGCAGCCAGACGATCTCCAGTGCCGGCATCTTGCCCCGGCGGACCTGCTCCTCGAGCTCGCCAATCCAGCGGTCGGCGCGGACCTGGTCGCGGACGTCCAGGTCCCATCCCGGGTAGGCGGTGTCGACGTAGGGGCCGAGGCCGGGCTTGGGCGAGGTGTAGATCGTCCTGCCGCCAGGTCCCTTCTGCGGGTCAGTGCCCTCGCCGTAGTCGCGCACGGCGAGACCCTTCTTGAGGGCGAGGGTCCAGAGATAGCCGCTGGCCGGCTGCTCGGCTTCTTCTCCCTCGGAGCCCTCCGGGTAACGCCGCGAGTAGCCGACCGGCGTCGTCTTCTCGCTGAAGTCGGTGACGTAGGCCGAGGTCGACCAGGGGTGCCCCTGGGAACTCACCTCGGCGTTGACGAAGAAGCGGTCGAAGAGCCCAAAGCGGTCGGCCAGAGCATGGTGATTGGGCGACACCTCGCGGGGGAAAAGGGCGAGCGAGGCATCGCCGTCCCCGGCCGCCACGTCGCCAAAAACCTGGTCGTAGGTGCGGTTCTCCTTGATCATGTAGACGACGTGCTCAAAGGGCGGCAGCCCCGCCGCCGCCGGCCGCTCCTCCCAGTGGTTGGCCCGCGCCACGCGGCGGGTGAGGTCGGCCAGCTCGGGGCCGCTCGCGCCGGCCACGCCTCCCGGGACCGCCGTGAGGGTGCCGTTGAGCTGTCCCAGGGAGTAGGTCCGCGACGTCGGGTCGCGGGGGCTCCCGGGCTGCGGCTTGCTCGGATTGGGTCCGGCGCCGCGTCCCTTGCCGTTGACGACGAGGAGCGAGTCGGCGGTGGTTAGCAAAGCCGTCGGATACCATTGCGCGGGGATGCGCCCGTCCAGAAGGTCGGCGCCGTGCGCCGCCGCTACCCCCGAGGTCGCGGCCGAAAGGTCGAAGACGGCGACCGCGTTGTCGTCGGCCTCGGCGACGAAGAGGCGGGTGCCGTCAGCGGAGAGGGCGAGGGCATTCGGCGTGCTCCCCTCGTCGGGGCCGGCGGGCGGCGGGTCGAGGAGCTCGGCGATCACCCGCCGCGCGGCGGTGTCGAGGACGGCGACGCGGTCGGTGGTGGCGGAGGCGACGAAGAGCCGCGAGCCTGCCGCGTTCAGGAGCAGGGCCGAGGGGTGGCGGCCGACCTCGATCCGGCCGGCGGCGACCAGGCCGCCGGCGGCGGGCTTGAAGATCGCCACCGTGGTGCCTCCCCACGAGCTGGCGTAGACCGTGCCGTCGGGCGCCACGGCGACGCCGTAGGGAAGGCGCTCGACGGGGAAGCGCTGGACGACCTTGCCGCTCCCGAGATCGACCACCGCCAGCGCGTCGCCGAGGTGCTCCGCCACGTAGAGGCGCGCGCCGTCGGGCGACAGGGCGATCCCCGCCGGGTAGCGGGTGCCGCCCTTCTTGGGGTCCTTGCGGCCGAGGACGATCGTCCCGTCGGCAGCCGCCTTCCCCTCCCGCCAGGCGTAGCGGTAGACGACATCCTCATTACCCCCCGAGGCATACAGCGTCCGCCCGTCCGGCGAGAAGGCGAGCCCGAGGAAGGCGGCCGCCTGCGGGAGGGTCTGCAGCACCCGGCCGGTGGCGCGGTCGACGATCTGCAGGCCCTCCTCGCGCCAGCCGCAGAGGAGGAGGGCCAGGCGATCGCCTCCGGGCGCGGCGGCGATCCCCAGCGGCATGTTGCCGATATCGAACGACAGCCCCGCGGGATCGAGCCGGACGCCGGTGGGCAGCGGCAGCCCCACCGCTCCGGCGGCGGGCTTCGTTGCGGGAGCGGCCGTCGTGGAGCCGCCGGCCGCCCGCGCCGCCGGCTGGCAGGCGGCGAGCGCGAGAGCCGCCGCGAGCGCGAGGGCGAAGGCCGCCCTCACCGGTCGCCCTTGTTCCGCGCCGTGCTCTTGGGGACGAAGCCGTGGGTCGACTCATGGACGTGCGACGAGCCGCCGCCGGCCGCGTTGCTGCCGTGGGCGCCCTCGTCGACGACCTCGATCTCTCCCGCCTTCACCCGCTTCTGCACCGCCTCGTGCTCCGCCGCGTGGTCGGCGATCTGCCCGGTCTTGCCCGGCCCCAGGTGCAGCACGCTCCCCTGGCCGAGGCTGATGCGGATCGGCGCGTGGGTCTTGTTCTTGACGCTCTTCATGCCTCCCCTCCTTTCTCGCTCTCCACTCCCCCTCTCCACTCTCGCTCTTCACGGCGGGGAGTCATCGCGGCCATTCTATCCACCTCGGCGACTTGAGGCTCGGCGCCGTCCTCGTTACCATCTGTGGTATCTGTGGCGGCAAGGAGAGCCGAGATGAGCGACGAGACGATCGTGGTGACGGGGGCGACGGGCAAGGTGGGGAGCCAGGTGGCGGACTTCCTCCTCGCGCGGCGGGAGCCGGTGCGGGTGATCAGCCGCTCGGCCGAGCGGCTGCGGGCCTTCGCCGCCCGCGGCGCCGAGGCCTTCGAGGGGTCGCTGACCGACGCGGGCTTCCTGACCCGCGCCTTCGCCGGCGCGCGGGCGGTGCTCACCGTCGTCCCCACCGATCTTTCGGCGCCCGACATCCGTGTCCACCAGAACCAGGTGGCGGCGGCCTATGCCCAGGCCATCCGCGCCGCCGGCGTCCCCTACGTCGTCAACCTCAGCAGCGTCGGCGCCGAGGTCCCCTTCGGCACCGGCCCCATCGTCGGCCTGCACGACGCCGAGGAGAGGCTCGACGGCCTCGACGGCGTCAACATTGTCCACCTGCGCCCGGCTTCCTTCATGGAGAACGCCCTCGCGAACATCCCCCTCATCCGCCTTCGCGGCGTCAACATGGGCCTCCTGCGCGGCGACGTCCCCTTCCCCCTCATCGCCGTCCGCGACATCGCGGCGGAGGCCGACCGTCAGCTCGCCGAGCTCGGCTTCGAGGACAAGTCGACGATGGAGCTCCTGGGCGCCCGCGACTACACGCTGGAGGAGGAGACGCGCATCCTGGGAGCGGCGATCGGCAAGCCCGGCCTGCGCTATGTGCAGCTTTCGGAGGAGGAAGCGCGGCAGGGCCTCCTCGGCATGGGCCTCACCCCGCACGCCGCCCACGTCCTCATCGAGATGGCGCTGGCCGGCAACGCCGGCAAGCTCCACCCCTCGGAGCCGCGGCTGCCGGAGAACACCACCCCGACGACGGTCGAGGACTGGGCCCCCACCTTCGCCGCCGCCTACCGTGCGGCGGGTGGATAGCGGCGAAACCCGCC
>DATNKQ010000468.1:0-2759 GCA_035603315.1 Thermoanaerobaculia bacterium | reverse complement strand
GAGCGCGTCGATCGCGTTGTCGAGCAGGTTCGTCCAGACCTGGTTGAGCTCGCCGCCGAAGCCGCGGACGGGCGGCAGGTCGGGGGCGAAGTCGCGGCGGAGCGTCACTCCCTTGGCGCGCACCTTGTGGGCGAGCATGGTGAGCGTGCTCTCGAGGTCGCGGTGGAGGTCGACCTCGCCCTCGGCCGGGCTCTCGTCCATGTGCGAGTAGGACTTGATGGCGCCCACGAGGTCGGAGATGCGCCGCGCCGACGACTCCAGCTCCGCCACCAGGGCGGCGGCGGTGAGCCGCCCGGCCAGCCAGGTGAGGGCGACGCCGAGCGCCTCCGGCGGCACCGCCGCCGCGAGGCCCTCGAGGTCGGCCGGGGAGATGCCGGCGTTGACCAGGGTCGGCGCCAGGTCCCATCCCTTCCCCACCCCGCGCTCGTCGAGCCAGGCGGCGATCTCGTCCTCGCGCGCCGAGAAGTCCAGGGGATCGAGCGTCGGCGGGCCCGCGGCGTTGCGCTCCGCGGCTTCTGCCTCGAGGCCGACGAGGGCGCGCATGGGATCGGCCGAGAGGCGCTTCTCCATCAGCTCGACGGCGACCGGGCGCAGGCCCGCCAGGCAGCCGCGGAGCTCGGAGGCCGAGCGGCTCAAGGCCGCCGCCGGGTTGTTGAGCTCGTGTGCCAGGCCGGCCGACAGCTTGCCCAGGGCCATCAGCTTCTCGCGCTGCTCGTCGCTCCGGGTGGTGTCGCGCACGCGGTCGGTCATAACGGCGACCAGGCGCCCCTCGAGGTCCGGGACGCGGGCGAACAGCTCCGGGAAGATCGCCGCCGGGAAGCTGAGCATGCGGGTGGGAGCGACCGCGCGGCCGGTCAGCGCGTACTGCGTCATGCGGGAGAACGGGAGCCTGCCGGTCACCTCGCCGGCGCGGGCGACGTAGAGGCGACCGTCCGGGGGGCCTTTCTCGCGCCGCCCGTGGATCTCGCCCGCGAGCACGACGAGGAGAGCGTCCGCCGCCGAGCCCTCCTCCATGACGATCTCGCCAGGCGCCAGCCGGATCTCGCGGGACTGACCGGCGAACCAGTCGAGTTGGTCGTCGGTCAGGTCGGCGAAGACGGCAACCTTCCGGAGCTCCGCCGCCAGGTCGGCGGCCGCGCTCACAGCATGACCTCGTCGACGTAGCACCAGCCCCAGTCCTCGCCCGGCTCGAGCGAGCGCATGATGGGGTGGCGGCTCTGGTGGAAGTGCTTGGTGGCGTGCCGGTTCTTCGAGGAGTCGCAGCAGCCGACGTGGCCGCAGGTCCTGCACAGCCGCAGATGGACCCATTCGTCGCCCATCTTCAGGCATTCCTCGCAACCGTCGCTGTTGGGTTTCACCTGGCGGATCTGATCGAGATGGGTGCAGCTGCTCATCGGCGCCTCCGGTCGGGCCGTCCCTGGCCTCGCCGACCATCATAGCGAAGCTGTCAAGCTGGGCCTTCAACGCCCGGCGTAGTAGCCGGAGAGCGTCCGCGCCGTGAGCCCCTTCTTCGCCACCTCGACCTTGACCTTCCGCCAGGCGTCCGTCGCCGGGTCCTTGGGGTAATAGCTCAGCACGTACTGGCTGCGCAGCTCGGCGAGGATCTCGCGGTAGACGGCGGCCAGGTCCTGGTCCGGGCGCACGAAGTAGATCTTGCCGCCCGCCGCGGAGGCCAGGCGGTCGAGCCGGGCGGCGTAGGAGCGCCCCAGGTAGAGCACGTTGCCGGTGCGCGCCGCCTGGGCGTCGGTGACGATGAGGTAGAGCGGGATGCCGCTCTCCCGCGCCCGCTTGAGGGCCGAGCGGTAGGGGAAGGAGTCGTTCTGCTCGAGGCCGTCCGAGTACAGCACCAGGGCCTTGCGCCCGGAGACCCGCTGCAGCTCGGCGAGCGAGAAATCGATGGCCTGCCAGAGGCCGGTGTCGCCGTCGGGCCGCAGGGTGTCGAGCGCCGAGGAGAGCGCCTGCAGGTCGTGGGTGGCCGGCGCCACCAGGCGCGGGTGGGTGCTGAAGTCGACCAAGAGGGCGCTGTCCCGGCGGCCGAGGCCGCGGGCGAGGAGCGAGCGCGCCGCCGCCACCACGTCCGGAAGCTTCAGGAACATGCTGGCCGAGGAGTCGATGGCGAGCCCCAGGGTGAGCGGCAGGTCAGCGGCGTCGTCGAAGCTCGCCAGCCGCTGCGCCCGGCCGTCCTGCAGCACCTGGAAGTCGCCTTTGGCGAGCCCGCGCACCGGCCGGCCGGTATGGTCCGTCACCACCACGTAGAGCTGCACGAGCTGGACGTCGAGCCGCTCGCCCAGCTCGGCGGTGTTCAGGGGCACGGCGTCCTCGGCGATGCTGCCGTCGTCGAGATGCGCGGCCACCCGCAGGTAGCCCGGGCGGCCCGCCGGCACCGGCACGCGGTGGCGGAAGGGGGGCTGGTAGAGAGTCGCCGCCAGCTCGTCGTTCCAGAAGAACTCGACCCGCGCGACGCGGTTCTCGGCCGGCACCCGCACCTCCGCCTCGACGTCGACGAGCCCCGCGGCCTTGCCGGCGGCGGGCCGCAGGATGCGCACCCGCGGCCCCGAGACCGGCCCGCCGGCGGGCGGGCGGGCGGGCCGACCGGCGGGCGCCGCGGTGCCCGGCGCCGGCGGCGCCGGCAGGAGCGAGGCCCCCTCCTCGGCGCCGGCCGCGGTGACGACGGCGGCGAGCTCGCCGCCCCAGGCGCCGCCCGCCGGCTCGTCCACCACCACGGCCAGGCGCTCGTCCTCGGCGTTGGCGCCCGCCGG
>DATNKQ010000461.1:0-2381 GCA_035603315.1 Thermoanaerobaculia bacterium | reverse complement strand
GACATCGTCGGTGACCCGTCGCCGCGCGCCCGGGGACCCGACCGCCGCCAGGTAGATCGCCGAGCCCCCCTCCGGCAGCGCTTCGACCCACGCGACTTGTGCCCCGTCCGGCGAGATCGCCGCTTCCCGGAACTCGCGCACCGCCGGATAGGCCTCAGGGAGGGAGGCGAGACCGGGGCCGGGGAGCGCCTGCCCGGTGTGGGCCGCCGTGGCGGCGAACAGCAATGCAAGCGCGGCGGGAAGGAACCTGAGCAGAGCTTTCATGGTGAGCCTCCTCTCGCGCTACGGGCGCGGCGGAGCCGCGGGATCCTCCGTCATCCCCGGTGGCAGGAGCCGCCGGCCGTCCTTCGCCTTGGCCGCCGCCACCATCTTGCGGACATCGGCTAGAAGCTGCTTAGCATCGTAAAGTATGCCATTTTTGAGTGTGTAGCGGACACCTCCCACCCGGACCGGCCGGTTGTCGCGGTCGAGCTTGAGGGCGCCGGTGCCATAGAGGACCTTGAGGTTCTGGAGCGGGTTCTCCGCCACGATCACCAGGTCGGCCAGCTTGCCCGGCTCAACCGTGCCCAGCTCCGCGCCCCGGCCCAGCGCCTCGGCTCCCACCAGCGTGGCGGCGCGGATCACCTCCAGCGGCTGGAATCCCGCTTCGCGCAGCAGCTCCATTTCCCGCACGTAGCCGAAGCCGTAGAGGTTGTACATGAACCCGGAGTCCGAGCCCACGGCGACCCGGCCGCCGCGGTTCTTGTAGTCGTTCAGGAAGGTCATCCAGAGTCGGTAGTTGTCCCGCCACGCGACCTCGTCCTCCGTCGTCCAGTAGAACCAGGGCGCGGCGTGGGCCGCGCGGTTGGGGGTGAAGGCGTCCCAGAGCGACGGCAGGGTGTACTGCTCGTGCCACTCGGCCCGGCTGACCCGCATCAGGTCGCGGGGGGCCTCGTAGAGCACCAGGGTCGGGACCATGGCCAGCCGGCGGCCGGCCAACTCGTCGATCACGGCGTTCCAGCGCGCGCTCCCCGGGGGAGCGGCCTGCCGCCAGAGCCGGCCCGCCTGGGCGAAGCGCTGCTGCTCGTCGCTGTCGTTGTAGTCGGGAGGGTAGTCGAGGAGCGCGCGGTCGGTGAGCAAGGCCTCCGGCACGCCATACCAGTGCTCCAGGAGGCCGAGCCCCCATCTCGCCACGTCCAGCGCGTCGACGCGCGCGGCGTACTTCGGCGCGAGATGGCAGGCGGTGCGCAGCCCCCGCCGGCCGGCCTCGTCGAGGGCCGCGGCCAGGACGTCGGGGCGCTCGCCCTGCCAGAAGCCGATGCCGGGGGCGCCCTGCCGGGCCGCCTCCGCGATCCACTTGCGGGCGTCCCCGGCGTCGCGGAAGGGGACCTCGTCGCGCCCCTGGCCGAAATAGAGGTAGGGCTCGATGCGCGGCGCGGCGATCTCGTTCCGGTCGCTCTTCCCCTTGAGCTCCAGGCAGGCTTTCATGCCGCCGAGGCAGAGGGGCTCCCGGACCGTGGTGACGCCGTGCGCCAGCCACAGCTTGGCGACGTAGTCGAGGGGCTCGCCGAGATGCCCGTACAGGTCGATGAAGCCGGGCAGGACGTACATCCCCGCGAGGTCCAGCTCCCGGTCGCCCGCGGCGGCCTTGGGCCGCGCCTCCGGATCGATGGGCGCCCCGGGGTTGCCCACGCTCTCCACGCTGGCGATGCGGTTGCCCGCGATGACGATGTCCACCGGTCCGATGGGCGGCGCACCGGTGCCATCGATCAGGGTGGCGCCGCGCAGGATCAGCCGGTGGAACGGGCCTTCGCCCTCGGCGCGCGGCGCCGGCCCGGCGTCCGGTGGCGCGCCGGGAGAGGGGGAGGCCGGGAGCAGGACCAGCCAGGCTCCGAGCAGGAGAGGGGTGAGTCTCATCCGAACGAACCTCCTTTCACTTCAACCGTCAGCCCGAGACGGCGTCCGGCAGCTCCGCCTCCATTGCTGTGCGACATCTACTTAAGTGGCGACTGCGGATGGTCTTCAGGACTCCTGCTTGCTGGATAGGTCAGGCGCGTCTTTCTGCCGTCTCAACAGCAGCACCCCCACCACGATGAACCAAACCGCCTGCGTCAAGACGACCATCCCAAACCCATGCACGCCGAGCCGCAGATGGCCTGAGCCGACGACGAGGATCGTCAGAGGCCCGAGCAGCAGGCCGTAGATCCCCACGCCCCTGGCGAGCTGCCCGCCCCGCGTGATCGCCGCCGACCAGAGCACGATCGCCGTCGACGACGCCACCGCGTAGAGCATGGCGAAGGCCTGGTTCAAGAAGAAGTTGTAGTCCGCCGCGATGTGCCAGCCTTCCGTCGTCGGCGAGGCGAGCATCTCCCGCGCCAGGCGGGGGGCTACGAAGCCGCTGA
>DATNKQ010000435.1:0-3259 GCA_035603315.1 Thermoanaerobaculia bacterium | reverse complement strand
TGCTGCTGCCCGCTCCGGAGCTCCGCCAGCTCTCGCGCCCGGAGCTCGCCATGGCCCTCTGCCACGAGCTCGTCCACCTGCGCCGCGGCGACCTCTGGCTCGGCTGGGTGCCGGCGCTGGCCGAGCGCCTCTTCTTCTTCCACCCCCTGGCGGCCCTGGCCGCGCGGGAATACGCGCTGGCGCGCGAGGCGGCCTGCGACGCGGAGGTGCTCCGCGTCCTCGGCCTCGCCCCCGCGCCGTATGGGCGGCTGCTCCTGCGTCTCGGCGTCGCGCCGCGCGGCGGCGCCCTCGCGGCGGCCGGCGCCGCCTCCTCGATCGCCAACCTCAAAAGGAGATTGCAGATGTTGGAACAGGCTCCCCAGGCTTCAAATCACCGCCGAAACCGCTGGCCCGCCCGCTGCCTCGTCGGACTGGCGGCCCTCCTCGTCCTCGTCCCCTTCCGCCTGGTGGGCCAGCCGGCGTCGCCGTCCGCACCGCCTCCGGCCGCCGGCCATGGCGCCGTCGAGATCCAGCACGTCAGCACCGGCCACTCCGGCCACGGCCGCCATCACGACGGCGAGGACTCCTACGTTCTGCTGAGCGGCGAGCACACGTCGATGATGAACGGCTCGACCTCCGACATCGAGCGGGTGAGGAAGCTGCGGGGAGATTCCAAGGCGGATTTCCTCTGGTTCCGCCGCGCCGGCAAGGAGTACGTCGTCCGCGATCCTGCCGCCCTCCAGAAGGCGCGCGACCTCTTCAAGCCGCAGATGGAGCTCGGGCAGCGGCAGGCGGAGCTGGGCTCGAAACAGGCCGAGCTGGGAAGCCGGCAGGCGGCGCTGGGCTCGCAGCAGGCGGCCCTCGGCAGCCAGCAGGCGGCAATGGGCGCCAGTCAGGCGAAGCTCGCCGCGGAGGAGATCGGCCGCGAGCGCGAAGGCAAGGGAGGCAACGACCTCTCGGCGCGGCAGGACGAGCTGGGCAAGAAGCAGGACGAATTGGGGAAGCAGCAGGACGCCCTGGGCAAGCAGCAGGACGAGCTGGGGAAGCACCAGGACGTCCTCGGCCGGCAGCAGGACGAGCTGGGGCGCCAGCAGGACGCCGCCAGCCAGAAGGCCGAGAAGGAGTTCCACGCGCTGATGGACCAGATGCTGACGGGCGGCACCGCGCAGGAAGTTCGGTAGAGAGATCCCTCAGTCGTCGAAGTCGTCGTCGTCGGCCAGCGCTACCGCGTTCTTGGGGCAGGTCCGCTGCGGCAGCAGGAGCCGCGGGTTGGCGCGGCCGAAGTCGAAGGCGTTCTCCGGGCTGGTGGCGTTCTGGTCCCGCGCCGTCAGCGGCGGCAGGCCGAAGGCGTCCTCGGCGAACTTGAGGAGGCTGGCGAAGTCGTAGGGCGTCGAGTCGACGAAGCCCGCCTTCGCCCATGGCGAGATCACCAGCAGGGGGACGCGGAAGCCGGGACCGTAGGCGTCGGCGTCCTCGGCCACGAGGTCGGGCGGCGGCACGTGATCGTAGAAGCCGCCGAAGTCGTCCCAGGTGAGGAAAAGCGCGGTGGTGCACCAGTAGGGGCTGCGCATCAGGGCATTGACGATCTGCACCGTGTAGCTCTCGCCTACGCAGACGCTCGACGGTGCGTGCTCGGAGAGGGCGCCGGGGAGGACGAGCCAGGAGACCGCCTGCAGGCGATGGCCGGCGGTCGCCTGGAGGTCGGTGAAGAACCGGGTGTAGGGGACCACCCTCGCCCAGCGCGCCGGCTGGTTGCGGATGTGATCGATGGCGTTGAGCGCCGACCAGACGTAGCCGTCGCCGCCGGGGCTGGGCGCGTAGTAGCGCCAGTCGATGGTGCCCTTGGCCTCCACCTCGTCGGCGAGGGTGGGGAAGTCCCAGCAGGAGGAGTGCGATCCCAGGGTCCCCTGAGCCGGGCAGATGGGCGGCCCGGGGGTGAGCGTCTGGACCACCTGGCCGGCGACGTCGCAGCCCCAGCCGCGGCCGGCGGTGCCGAGGTTGGGGTTGTTGATCGCCGCTCGGCCGACGGCCTCGCCACCCGCCTGCGCCGCCACCGTGTAGAGATGGTTGGGATAGCTGGGACCCATGAGCGACGAGAACATGCGGTCGCCGAGCGTGAAGTGGCGAGCATAGGCCCAGTAGCGCGGGATGTCCCTCTCGCTGAACTGCGTGAGGCTGTGATTGGTGTAGGGGTAGGGCAGCGAGCGGTCGCAGGCGCCCTTCGGGTTGCCGAAGGAGATCTGGTCGAAGCGGTCCATCCGGCCGCAGTCGTAGGCCAGGTGGGCGCTCTGCCAGGTGTGCCGGACGTCGCAGTTGAAGGTGTTGTCGCTCGCCGGCTTCAAGGGGACGACCCGGCCTCGCGAATCGCGCGCGGTGGTGGCGCCGTCGGCGCCTCTGAACTTGCCGAAGTAGTTGTCGAAGGTGCGGTTCTCCTTGACGAGGAAGATCACGTGGTCGATCGTCCCCGGAGTCGCGCAGACCGGCAGGGAGCCGGCGCTCCCTGCGGGCGCGGCCAGTGCCAGCAGGCCGGCGGCCGAGAGGACCGCCGCGGTCTTTCGCTGCCAGCCTGAAAACCGTTTCATTCCGGTCATACTGTCACAGGCGGCCGGCGCGTCCGGGCATCGTGGGCGGCCCTGAAACTCGCAGGCGGGCCGGCTCGTTTGCCAGGATAGGGCGACCGGCAGAGAATCGCCGCCGAGGAGACAGGCCATGGACCGCTTCCTCCAGGATCTCCGCTTCAGTCTTCGCATGTTGGGCAGGAACCCGGCGTTCACCGCCGTCGCGGTGCTCGCGCTGGCCTTGGGGATCGGCGGCAACGCCGCCATCTTCAGCGTCGTCGACGGCGTCCTCTTGAAGCCATTGGCGCTCCCCGCGGCGGACCGGCTGGTGGTCACCCAAGCGGTGTCGGTCCCCGACTTCCTCGATTGGCGGGAGCAGAGCCGCGTCTTCTCGGGGATGGCGGCCTGGAACGCCACCGGCCTCAACTGGACGGGGCGGAGCGAGCCGCAGCGCCTCCGGGCGGCCCTGGTGTCGCCCGGTTTCTTCTCCACCTTGGACGTCGGGCCGGCCCTGGGCCGGGCCTTCAGCGCCGCCGAGCACCGGCCCGGCGGGCCGCAGGCAGTCGTCCTCGCCGACGGTCTGTGGCAGCGGGCCTTCGGTGGCGACCCCGGCGTCCTCGGGCGGGCCCTCACCCTCGGCGGCGCCAGCTATACCGTCGTCGGCGTGCTGCCGCGCAATTTCCGCTTCGTCGGCACGGCCGACGTCTGGGTGCCCTACCGCT
>DATNKQ010000425.1:0-12849 GCA_035603315.1 Thermoanaerobaculia bacterium | reverse complement strand
CCATGAACGGCGACGCCATCCTCTGCGTGGACCTGACCAAGCGCTACAGCGGGCCGCCGCCGGGCCTCCGGGGTCCGCGCGCCGGCGGGCCGGGGGCGAACGGCGGCGGCGGGGACGGCCTGGCCGGCGACGACGGCGGCGGCGTGCTCGCCGTCGACCGGCTGAACCTCACGGTCGCGGCCGGCGAGTTCTTCGGTCTGCTCGGTCCCAATGGGGCGGGTAAGACGACGACCATCGGTATGCTGACGACGCGGGTGATCCCCACCTCGGGGCGGGCGGTGGTGGCGGCCGTCGACGTCGTGGCGGAGCCGGCGCTGGCGCGCACCCGCCTCGCCGCCGTCACCCAGACCAACACCCTCGACCGCGGCCTCTCGGTCTTCGACAACCTCTACTTCCACGGCCGCTACTTCCGCCTGTCGCGCGCCGAGTGCCGGCGGCGGGCGAGCGAGCTGCTGGCGCGCTTCGACCTTGCGGGCCGGGCAGAGTCGCGGGTCGACCAGCTGAGCGGCGGCCTCGCCCAGCGCGTCCTCATCGCCCGCGCGCTCCTGCACCGGCCGCAGGTGCTCTTCCTGGACGAGCCGACCTCCGGGCTCGACCCGCAGTCGCGCCTCCGGCTGTGGGAGGAGCTCGCCGCCTTGAACCGCGGCGGGCAGACGATCGTCCTCACCACCCACTACATGGAGGAGGCGGAGCGGCTCTGCGAGCGGATCGCCATCGTCGACCACGGCCGCCTCCTCGCCCTCAACACGCCGCAGGGCCTGAAGGACGAGGTGCACGCCGAGCGCCTGCTCAAGCTGACCCTGGCCACTCCCGCCGATTCCGACGGCAAGCTGGCGGCGGCGCTCCGCGCGGTGCCGGGGGTGGTGGGCGTCGAGACCGACGGCCGCACGGTGCGGGTCCAGGGCCAGGCCCATCCTGGTCTCGTGGTGGGAGTGGTGAACGCGGTGGCGCAGGCGGGGGCGGAGCTGCGCGACCTGGCGGTCTCCGAGCCGACGCTCGAGGCCGTGTTCCTGAAGCTGACGGGAAAGGAGTACCGCGAGTGACGGCAACCGATCTTTCGACGCGCACGGCCCCGGCG
Source organism: Thermoanaerobaculia bacterium (assembly GCA_035603315.1). Classification (GTDB taxonomy): domain Bacteria; phylum Acidobacteriota; class Thermoanaerobaculia; order Multivoradales; family UBA5704; genus DATNKQ01. Next base: position 11,771 of record DATNKQ010000425.1, on the reverse strand, counting down.
CCGGTCCCTCGTCTCACCCTGGCGGCGGGCGCCGCCACCGCTCTCGCGCTCGTCGAGCGCGACCTCGCGGTCCTCTTCCACGACCTCTTCGCCTACGCGCTCCGCACGGCGATGCAGCCGGCGCTCTTCGCCTTCGTCTTCGCCTACGTCTTCCCGCGCATCGGCCAGGGGATCGGCGGCAGCCGCAACGCCGCCGCCTTCGCCGGCGTCCTCCTCCCCGGCCTGATGGCCAACACCCTGATGTTCCAGGGGGTGACGGCGGTGGCCCTGCCGCTGGTGTCGGAGTTCTCGGTCAGCCGGGAGATCGAGGACCGCGTGATGGCGCCCGTGCCGGTCAAGGTGGTGGCGCTCGCCAAGGTGATCTCCGGCGCCCTCCAGGGCCTCTTCGCCGCCCTCGTCGTGGTGCCGGCGGTGTGGATCGCCACCGGCTTTCAGGCGCCGGTGAGCTTGGGCCATCCGCTGCGGCTGATCACCATCCTCCCCCTGGGCGCTCTCGTCGGCTCCGCCCTCGGCCTGATGCTCGGCACCGTCATCTCGCCGCGGCGCATCAACTACCTCTTCGCGCTCCTCCTCGTGCCGCTGACGCTCCTCGGTTGCGTCTACTATCCCTGGGCGGCGCTCGGCGCCCTCCCCTGGCTGCAGGCGCTGGTTCTCGCCAACCCCGTCGTCTACATGAGCGAGGGCCTGCGCGCCGCCCTCTCGCCGCAGCTGCCGCACATGCCGCTGTGGGCCGTCTACGGCCTCCTGGGAAGCGCTCTCGCGGTGCTGCTGTGGATCGGCCTCGCCAAGTTTGAGCAGCGGGTGCTCAGCTAGAAGAGCCGGCTGCTGGCCTTACGGCTGTCCCCCGAAGAGCGCTTCGGTCGGCAGGGTCTGGGGGCCGTTCTCCGTGCAGACGGCGTAGCGGTAGGGGTACATCGACAGCCCGGCGTGCTCGCCCTGGCGGTTCAGGACGTAGAAGTTGAGCGTGAAGTTCGGCTGCCCGCGATCGTTCAGGAGCCGCTTCTCGACGGTCTGCGCGACGACGCGCTTGAGCGCCGCCATGCCGGCGTCCTTGGGGTGGGCGCCGCGGCGCATCGCCTCGACGATGGCGAACGACGACAGGTTGTAGAGGTTCGCCTCGCCGCGGCCGGTGGAGCCCGCGGCGCCGACTTCGCCGTCGACGTAGAGGCCGGCGCCGAGGATCGGCGAGTCGCCCACGCGGCCGGGGATCTTCCACGCCAGGCCGCTCGTCGTCGTCACGCCGCAGACCTCGCCCTTGGCGTTGACGCCGTCGCAGTTGATGGTGCCCCACACCTTCTCGCGGTCGAGGAGACCCTCACGCACCATGTCGAGCCGCGCCTGGTGGCCGGCCGCCTCGCGCTTCCGGGGATCGAGGTAGTGCTCCGGATCGGTCCGCCGCTTCCATTCCAGCCAGAGGCGGCGGGACTTCTCGGTGTTGAGATCGTCCTCGATCTTGAAGCCCATGCCGCGGGCGAAGTCCTGCGCGCCCTTGCCGACCAGCAGGTGGTGGTCGGTCTGCTCCATGACGGCCTTGGCGACGAGCGAGGGAGTCCGCACCCCCTCGATCGCCGCCACCGCGCCTGCTCTCTTCTTCGGACCGTGCATGCACGAGGAGTCGAGCTGGACGACGCCGTCGGCGTTCGGCAGGCCGCCGTAGCCGACGCTGTCGTCCTCGGGATCGAGCTCGACCAAGTTGACGCCGGCGATCAAGGCATCGAGGACGTCGGAGCCCTGGGTCATGAGGGTGAAAGCCTTCTGGACGCAGGTGACGTCGCCGCCGTTCTTGAAGACGTTGCCGTTGGCCGAGGAGATCACGACCGGACGGAAGCCCTTCGCGATCACCGCCGGGGCCTGCCCGAACAGCGCCCGCGGCGTCGCCGCGGCCACGCCGGCGGCGGCCCCCGCGAGGAGGAAGTCACGGCGGTTCAGCTTCTCCGTCATCGTCGGTTCTCCCTGGAAGGACTCTGAGGCTCGTTTCGTGGAGGTAGGTTACCCCAACAAACGCCGCATCTCGCGCAGGATCGTCAGATCCTCGCGCGCCGTCACCACGAGGGCTCGGACCTTGGAACCCGCCGACGCGACGTCGGCGTCTCCGGGCGCGGCTTCGTTCTTCCGGAGGTCGAGCTCGAGGCCGGCGAAGGCGAAGGCGGCGGCGACGTCGCGGCGCAGCCTCGCCGAGCCCTCGCCGATGCCGCCGGTGAAGAGGAGGGCGTCGAGGCCGGAGAGCACTCCCATCATGGCTCCCACCATGCGCTTCAGGCGGTGGAGGAACATGGCGTAGGCGAGGCGGGCGCGCCGCGCGCCAACCTCGCCCGCTTCCGCCGCGTCCGTCGCAGCGAGGACCTCGCGGAAGTCGGCGGAGATCCCCGAGACTCCCAGGAGCCCGGAGCGGCGGTTCAGGGCTTCGTCGAGCTCGGCGACGGAGATGCCGTGATCCTTCAAGAGATAGAGGAGGAGGCCGGGGTCGACGGTGCCGGAGCGGGTGGCCATCATCACCCCTTCGAGCGGGGTGAAGCCCATGCTGGTGTCGAGCGAGCGGCCGGCGCGGACTGCCGACACCGAGCAGCCGCTCCCCAGGTGGCAGACGATGAGGCGTTCGGGGCTCGCTCCCAGGAGCTCCCCAGCGCGCCGCGCCGCGTAGGCCACGGAGAGGCCGTGGAAGCCGTAGCGGCGCAGGCCGTACTTCTCCGTCCACTCCCAGGGCACGGGGTAGAAGGCCGACTCGTCCGGCAGGGTGCCGTGGAAGCCGGTGTCGAAGGCGGCGATCTGAGGTAGGCCGGGGAAGGCCGCGAAGGCGGCGTCGATGCCGGCGATGGCGCGGGCGGTGTGGAGGGGGTCGAGCTCGGCCAAGGCTGCCAGGTCGCGCCGCGCCTCGGCGTCGATCCGCACGGTGGCGCGGAAGCGGCTGCCGCCGTGGACCAGCCGGTGGCCGACGGCGTCGATCGCCTCGCTCCCGGGCAGCCGGTGGAGCGTCTCGAGGACCTGTTGCGCAGGTTCGGCGCCCTCCCGCCAGCGGTCGTTGCCCTCCCCTTCGACCGCCTCCGTGGCGGCGTCCAGGAGCGACCACTTGAAGGAGCTCGAGCCGGCGTTGAGGACGAGGGCGCGCCGCACCGGCGCCTCAGCCCGCTGGCGCCGGTGTCGCCGGCGGCGCCGCGGGCGCCTCCTCCGGGCAGTTCGGCTCCTCCCAGACGCGGCCGTCGCGGGCCAGGAGGACGTGGGAGGAGGTGGTGCCCCAGGCGCCGGCGGGGTAGGTCGCGAGATCGCTGTCGCCCTGCTCCTCCCAGTAGTCGAGGATCGGCATCACCACTTTCCAGGCCTCCTCCACCTGGTCGCCGCGCATGAACATCGTGGTGTCGCCGCGCAGGACGTCGAGGAGCAGCGTCTCGTAGGCCTCGGGCTCCGGCGCCTGGAAGGCCTCGCCGTAGCTGAAGCGCGTCTCGACGGTCGCCAGGCGCATCTCCGCCCCCGGACGCTTGGCCTGGAAGCGCACGACGATCCCTTCCTGCGGATGGATGCGCAGCAGCAGGCGGTTGGGCTCGAGGCCTCCCACCGCCGAAGGGGGGAAGGATTGGTGCGGCACGGGGCGGTACTGGATGCAGACCTCCGACACCTGGCGCGGCAGGCGCTTGCCGGTGCGCAGGTAGAAGGGGACGTCCTGCCAGCGCCAGTTGTCGACGAAGAGCTTGAGCGCCACGAAGGTCTCGGTGGCGGACTGGGGAGCGACCCCGGTCTCGGCGCGGTAGGCGGGGACTTTCTCGCCGTCGATCTGCCCCGCCCCGTACTGCCCGCGGTCGACGAACTGATGGACGTCGGCCGGAGCGAGGCGGCGGATGGCGCAGAGCACGTCCTTCTTCTTGTTGCGCAGCTCGTCGGGGGTGAAGGAGACGGGCGGCTCCATGGCCACCAGGCAGAGCACCTGCAGCAGGTGGTTCTGCACCATGTCGCGCAGCGCCCCCGCCTGCTCGTAGTAGCCGCCGCGGAGCTCGACCCCCACCTGCTCGGCGACGGTGATCTGCACGTGGTCGATGTAGCGCCGGTTCCACAGCGGTTCCTGGATCGAGTTGGCGAAGCGGAAGACGAGGATGTTCTGCACCGGCTCCTTGCCCAGGTAGTGGTCGATGCGGTAGATCTGCGTCTCGTCGAAGAGGCCGGTCAGGAAGCTGTTGAGGTCGTGGGCGCTCTGGAAGTCGCGGCCGAACGGCTTCTCGCAGACCAGGCGCTGGCGCTCGCGGTCGGCGGCGAGCCCCGCCTGGGCGAGGTTCTGGGCGATCGTCCGCACGACGGCGGGCGGCGTGGCGAGGTAGAAGACGTGGTTCGCCGGCGCGCCCCAGACGCGGTCCAGCTCGGCGAGCTTGCCTGCCAGCTCGGTGAAGGCCGCGGCGTCGGCGAAGTCGGCCCGCTCGTAGCCCAGGTGAGAGCTGAACGTCTTCCACGCCGCGTCGTCGGTCTTGCCCTGGCGGCTGAAGCGGTCGACGCCCTCGCGCAGGTGGGCCACGAAGGCGTCGGGGGCCATCTCCCGGCCGTCCACCGCCAGCACCTGGAACTGCTCCGGCATCCGCTGGTCGAGCCAGAGGTTGTAGAGGGCGGGGACGAGCTTCCTCCAGGTGAGGTCGCCGGCCCCGCCGAAGATGACGAAGGCGGTCGGTTTCTTCGCTGCCGGCATGCCTTGCTCCCTCCCTCTAGAGGCTCAGGCCAAGGTCGGCGAGCGCCGCCGCGGTCGAGGCCGTATCCCGGTGCCAGAGCGAGCGGATGCCGAGCTTCGCCGCCACCTCGACGAACATGCGGCGATCCTCGATGTAGACCACCCGGTCGGGCGAGGCCTGGGCGATGTCGAGCGCGATGCGGAAGATGTCCTCGTCGGGCTTCCGGAAGTGGACGAAGCAGGAGACGATGAAGAAATCCACGAACTCGGCCAGGCGGAAGCGCTGGATGCGGTCGGCCGTCAGCTCGCGCCCTTCGTTGCTCACCACCGCCACCTTCAGGCGATGCTTTTCCTTCAGCCGGCGGACCAGCTCGATCATGTCCGGGAAAGCGCGCGCCTGGCCGAGCATGAAGTCGATCACCTGCTCCTGAGTGAAGTCCCGCGGCTGGTAGAAAACGACGCGGTCGAGATAGGCCGCCAAGCCCATCTTGCCCGACTCGTAGGTGTCGTAGGTCAGGTTATGGCGCTCGTTCATCTCCACCGGGTCGAGGCGGAAGTGCTCGGCGGTCGCCTGGCGGAGGCTCTTGTCCCAACCGTTGGTCAGGAGGACGCCGCCCAGGTCGGTGAAGATGTGGGTGATGGCGGACGGGGGCATGCGCGAAGAAGGCGGCGCGGCCTAGGAGGCCCGCACCGCCGCCTCCTTCTCCTCGACCGCCTTCAAGAGCTTGTCGAAGGAGTCGGAGAACTTCCGCACCCCCTCCTCCTCGAGCTCCTGCGAGACCCGCCGCTCGTCGATGCCGAGGTCGGCGAGGGCCTGGAAGGCGGCGCGCGCGCCCGCCAGGTCGTCGTGGATCCGCACCTGCGGATCGCCGTGGTCCTTGTAGGCCGCGAAGGTCTCGGGCGGCACGGTGTCCACGCTGTCGGCGGCGATCAGCGCCTCGACGTAGTAGAGCTCCGGATAGGCAGGGTCCTTGGCCGAGGTGGAGGCCCACAGCGGCCGCTGCACGGCGACCCCCTTCTCCTTGAGCTTGGCGAAGCGAGCGCCGCCGAAGACCTCTTCGAAGGCCTGGTAGGCGATCCGCGCGTTGCCGATCGCCACCTTGCCGCGGGTGCGGCGGGCGAGGTCGCGGTCGCCGTCCGAGCGCGCCGGGTCCTTGGCGATGGCGTCGAGCTTCTTGTCGACGTTGGTGTCGACGCGGCTGACGAAGAAGCTCGCCACCGAGCGGATGCCCGCGACCGGCAGGCCCTTCCCGACCCGCTCTTCGAGGGCCTCTAGATAGGCCTCCATCACCGCCCGGTGGCGCTGGACCGAGAAGAGGAGGGTAATGTTGATGTTGATCCCCTCGGCCAGGCACTGGCGGATGGCGGGGATCCCCGGTTCGGTGCCGGGGATCTTGACCATGACGTTCGGCCGGCCGCAGGCCTGCCACAGCCGCCGCGCCTCGGCGATCGAGCCCGCGGTGTCGAGCGCCAGCTGCGGGGCGACCTCGATCGAGACGAAGCCGTCGTTACCGCCGGTCGAGTCGAAGACCGGCCGGAAGACGTCGGCGGCGCCGCAGACGTCGGCCACCGCCAGCGCCTCGAAGACCGCGCTCGGGCTCTTTCCCATCGCGCCCTCGCGGCGGATGTCGTCGTCGTAGATCGCGGTGTCGGCGATCGCCTTCTCGAAGATGGTGGGGTTGGAGGTCATGCCGCGCAGGCCGTCCTCGACGATCAGGCGCTTGAGCTCGCCGCCGCGGTAGAGGTCGCGGCGGATGTAGTCGTACCAGAGGCTCTGGCCCAGCGCGGTCAGCTGCTGCGTGCGATTGAGACTCATGGCAGGCTCCTATGGGAGATTGCTTCGTTCGCCCATCTGGGGGTCGAGCGAGGACGGAGCGCAACTGTCTGAGCCCGCAGGGCGAGTTTGAGCACCGCCCGCAGCTCGACCCCCAGATGGACGGACGGAGCCACTACGCTTCCTTCAGCAGGGCCTTGGCCCTGGCGACGACGTTGTCGACGTTGAAGCCCAGCTCTTTCAAGACGATCTCGCCGGGGGCGGAGGCGCCGAAGCGGTCGACGGCGATCGAGTCGCCGGCGTCGCCCACCCAGCGCTTCCAGCCGAAGGAGACTCCCGCCTCGATCGACAGGCGCTCCTTGATCTCAGGCGGCAGCACGCCGTCGCGCACCGCCTGCGGCTGCTTCTCGAAGAGCTCCCAGCAGGGCATGGAGACGACCCGCGTGGCGATCCCTTCCGCCTCCAGCTTCTCGCGGGCGGCGAGCGCCAGCGACAGCTCGGAGCCGGTGGCGAGGAGGATCAGCTGCGGCGCCTCGCCCGAGGCGTCGGCGAGGACATAGGCCCCCTGGGCGACGCCCGATGCGGCGGCGAACTTCTCGCGGTCGATGACCGGCAGCTTCTGGCGGCTCATCACCAGACCGACCGGCCCGTCCCGGTGTGCCATCGCCGCCTTCCAGGCCTCGACCGCCTCGTTGGCGTCGCCCGGCCGGAAGACGGTGAATCCCGGCATGGCCCGCAGCGAGGCCAGGTGCTCGACCGGCTGGTGGGTTGGGCCGTCTTCGCCCAGGCCGATCGAGTCGTGGGTCCAGACGAAGATCGTCGGCACCTCGGAGAGCGCGGCGATGCGGACCGACGGGCGCATGTAGTCGGAGAAGCAGAAGAAGGTGGCTACGAACGGGCGCACCCCGCCGTGGTAGGCCATGCCGTTGGCGATCCCCGCCATGGCGTGCTCGCGGACGCCGAAGTGGAAGTTGCGACCCTGGCCGGTGGCGGCGTCGAAGCTGGGGAATGCCTTGAGGGAGGTGTTGGTCGACGTCGAGAGGTCGGCGTCGCCGCCAGCCAGCCAGGCGACGCGGTCGGCGATGGCGTTCAACGCCTTGCCGCCGGCGACGCGGGTCGACTCCTTCTCGCCCGCCTTGTAGGAGGGGAGCCCCTGGTCCCAACCCGCCGGCAGCTCGAGGCTCATCGCCTGCCGCCACTGCGCCGCCAGGTCCGGGAACTTCTCCTCGTAGGCCGCGAAGCGCTGCTGCCAATCGTCCTCCTCCGTCGCTCCGCGCTCGACCGCGGTGCGGAGATGGTCCAAGGCCTCCGGCGGCACGTGGAAGGGCTCCTCCCACTCCCAGCCCAGGGCCTTTTTGGTGCGCAGCACCTCGTCCTTGCCGAGCGGGCTGCCGTGCGCCTCCGAGGTTCCCCCCTTGTTGGGCGAGCCGTAGCCCAGGGTGGTGCGCACGACGATCAAGGTCGGCCGGTTCTGCTCGACGTCGGCGAGCCGCAGGGCCCGGTCGAGCCCGTCCAGATCGGTGTTGCCGTCCTCGACGCGCAGCACCTGCCAGCCATAGGCCTCGTAGCGTTTGCCGACGTCCTCGGTGAAGGTCACCGAGGTGGGGCCGTCCAGGCTCACCTCGTTCGAGTCGTAGAGGAAGGTCAGCTTGCCGAGCCCCAGGTGGCCGGCGAGCGACGAAGCCTCCGACGACAACCCTTCCATGAGGTCGCCGTCCGAGACCAGCGCGTAGGTCTTGTGGTTGACGATCTCGTGCTCGGGGCGGTTGAAGCGGGCGGCCAGGAGGCGCTCGGCGATCGCCATGCCAATGGCATTCGCCGTCCCCTGCCCGAGCGGCCCGGTGGTGGCCTCGACCCCCGGGGTCATCCCCCACTCAGGATGTCCGGGGGTCCGGCTGCCCCACTGCCGGAAGGACTTCAGGTCGTCCATGGTCAGGTCGTAGCCGGTGAGGTGGAGCAGGCAGTAGAGGAGCATCGAGCCGTGGCCGGCGGAGAGCACGAAGCGGTCGCGGTCGGGCCACTGCGGGTCGCGCGGGTTGTGCTTCAGGTGGCGCTGCCAGAGGACGTAGGCCATGGGGGCCGCCCCGAGAGGCAGGCCGGGGTGCCCCGAATCCGCCTTCTGGACGGCATCGATGGCGAGCGTGCGGATGGTGTCGACCGCGAGCTCTTCGATGGACTTGACGACGGTGCTCAAGAACGTCCCTCCCTTCCCACAGCCGGCCGCAGCAGGCGTCGCGCCCCTACGATACCAGAGCGTTGCGGCCGGACGACCGCCGGAAGCGGACGGCGGTTCCACTAAGTGCTTTTGCGCCGTCCCTGCCCGACCGAGGAGGCAGCGTTGCCCCCTCAGACCAACAGCTGCCTGGTCCACGCCGCTCTCGTGCAGGGACCTTCTCGACGGACGGTATTGACAAGAAGACCCTGTCGTCGATTACACTCTTTGCTTAGAAACCGGATAATCTGCCGCTGCGGCGACCCGGGTCAATCGACCTAATACCCGAAGCGAAGGGTCAATGGGGGGATGCGCGCATGAAAGATCCTCGGGGGAGAGAGGCTGTGCCTAAGCAGCGACGTGCTGCACCCATAGATCTTTTCGAAAGAGACTATTATCTCAGGCTTCACGCCGCGGTCTGGCCGTCGAAAGATCTGCCCTTGTTCAATCTGCCCTTGTTCAAGGTGGCCGCTCCGGATCGAAGAGAGGGCGAGTGGGAGTCGGGAGACTGGCGGCTCGAAACGTGTGAGAGTGTCGCGGCAAGGTATATCTCGCGCGTCGTAGAAAAGAAGATCGATGATTTGCCATCCAGGGCCTTCGAAGAGTCGATCATTCGTTTTCCTTCAGCGCCCCTGTTCGGCCCGCAACGAAAGCGCGAGTATCAGTTGCGGCTGCAGCCCATCAACTATCATACATTTCGCCTGCTTCGACCGGTTGCTTTGCAGAAACCGGTGCAACGGCTCTTCCTGATCTTCAATGGTCTCAACGAGACAGACAACCTACGTTTCTATTATGACCTCTCAAGCCTATTGATTGATGGTCAGGAGACTACCGCCTGCATCATCTATCCATTTCCAGGGCACCTCATGAGATATCCGTTGGTGGGAAGATACGCTGAAAAGCCACTTGATCGATTCATAGGCGACCCCAGCGATCTGTTTCGCCAATACATCCGCTTCATGATTGAGATGCAATGGCTCTTGAGCATCCTCGTTCCTAGCAGCAGCTACCCCGTAATCCCTGGCATAGCTTTGCTCGAAGAGAGCGACGATCCGCTTGGGGGACGCTGTGACAAGTTGATTCTCAGTCGAGCAATCCATGCTGCATGGGAAGCGATTCGGAGAAGCTCGGCCCGGCTGACCGGAATTTCAGCGAAAGGGGGGTCGCGTGGAAAGCCGGTGCTTCAGGTCGATTTAGAACAAGGCGTAGACACTTTGCGCGATCTGATCGGGTGGAAGGCGCTGGAGCCTGCGATCGCCGAATACAAGTCCAAGGAGAATTTGCCGCCTCCGGCGCTCCACGCGATCGGCTATAGCTTGGGAGGATATCTTGCCCAATCCTTGTTTTTCACTTGGCCGTTCGCTCTGAGCAGTTGCACAACTCTCTGCTCGGGCGGAGCTCTTCACGATCTCGGGATGGTCAAGTTTGCTCATACTGAGGAATGGCGAGCGGTAACCCATGGTCTCAAGTATGAGATAGAGAGTGGTATGCTCCAAGGGCGGCTCGCAATCGATCCCAAGACGGCTGCGGAGGCGGCCGATGACCCAGGATCAGTCTGTGGAATTCCCGCATCAGCATTCAGCTCACATTTTAGGATTTTCAACGAGGTCTTTCTCCAGGATCCTCACGGTTCCTATCGATCTCGCGTGTCCGAGTTCGCGCCGCGGTTGCTCTTCTTGGTAGGCGGTAACGACCCGATCGTTACGATGAAATCAGTTCTGGATGCGAGTCCCCGCGAGGGGATCAATATGATCGAAATTGCCAATCTCTCTCATTTCGTGGCGACGGAGAGCGGCGAGTGGCGCGACTTCTGGCTGCCGGCGGTAGCCAGGGTCCTCTCGTCTTTTGCCGACCGAACGTCCATCCTTCTCGCACGATCGATGTTCATGAATATTTGGAACGCAGAAAGAACTGGCCCTTATCACGGTCAGGAGTGGCAGGAACTCGACGGCTCTCATACCCAGAAGCGACAACCTGGCCGCGAGCCGGAAGCGCTCGACAGCGCGCGGTTTCAAGATGAGATTATGGATCTTGTGGAATTTGTGTCCAAAGAGAATGGATTTCTCTTTGTGCTGCGCAATAGCGTACCCACCGCCTTGATGGGCTCTCGTCTGCTTTACAGAAGGGGAACAGTTCCCCACCACGAGGACTTTTTGATTCGGAATTATTGGCTGGGTTTGCAGCGCCGCGGAAAGATATTGTACGCTCACAGAGAGCACTTGACATTGGTCATTCCGGGACGTTTGAATGAATGGTTCTGCCGGCCTTCGGCGATTCTTTCGGCGAAGAGCGGTCTGCCTTCACGGCTGATTCCTACGCCTTCAGGGTTGGCGGAGATCTGGCGCGAGTTTTTGGCGACTTGGGAAGCGACGGGAGCGCTATTGCGATTTGATCCTGAGATGGGGGAGCATGGGCCAAAGGCCGGCAAGGCAGGCATGGACTTGGAGAAAGCGGTGCGAAAACATACGCGGACGCCGCACCCGTATCCGATCATGAACTGTCTCCCAGACGTCTGGATTGGACTATCCGCTGTAGTCGTGCGAGAGATCGCGGGAGAGGGACAGAGCCGCGAGATCGTTGAGAAGTGTTTTCAAGGTTTCATTGGAAATATTTATAAAGAGCGGAAGCAGAAGTCATTTGGGAATGCCAACGAGCAGAAGGTGAAGGATTATCTGGCGAAGGGCGAGCTGCGGATCATTCGCGTTTCTGGGGCGGAGTCCAACCCACGATTTCTCGGAGAACGCGTTTGGGATTTGGACGGGGCCTTGGATTTGTTGATTCACAGCGCCATTGCCTTCGTGCGCGCGGATAGATGCAATAAAGTGGGTGATTTCGCGAAGGGCTGGCCGCGGCGCCGACAGTTGCCGCTCCCGCCTTGACCTCACGAGGGTGCTCCGGCGGACCGGAGTGGCCGCCCCGTGGGTTGAGTGGGCTCGCGACTGTCGCCGGCAAGCGCGAGATCGTGCTCGTCTGGATCGCCGCCGTCGCGCCCGAAAAGGACGCTGCCGCCGTAGATCGGGATCAGGGTGATTTCTTGGGCTGCGCCGGCTGCGGCGGCTGCGGCGTGTGCCCGGGCAGCTCGACGAAGATCGTCGACTCCGAACCCTCGGCCGCGGCGGGTGGCGCCGGCGGGGCGGGCCTGG
>DATNKQ010000416.1:0-2164 GCA_035603315.1 Thermoanaerobaculia bacterium | reverse complement strand
TGCCGCGGTGCCCGCCGTATCCGCAACGGCTCCGGTGCCCACTGCGCCCAGAGCGCCCGCCGCACCCGCCGCGCCGACAGCTCCACCGGCACCCGCGGCTCCGGCGGCGCCCGCCGCGCCGGCAGCTCCGGCAGCTCCCGCGGCTCCTGCCGCTCCGGCGTCTTCAGGTTCTTTCCATCTCGGCTCCGACGACGGCGTCCAGACCTTCTCGTGGTCGGACGACGGAACCAAACTCAAGGTCCGCTCTGAGGGAAAGATCGACTTCACCGACGACTTCACCGGCATCGCCCGCCTCTCGGGCTTCCTGCGCATCGAGGAGAAGGCGGGCGGCCGGGAGCACGAGCTGGAGGCGCGACCCGGCGCGGGCGGCGCCCCGGTCTTCGAGTACTCCGTCGACGGCAAGTCCCATCCCTTCGACGCCGCGGGCCGGGCCTGGCTGCAGGGCGTGCTGCTGCGGCTCTTCCGTTCGGGCATGGCGGCCGAGCAGCGGGAGGAGTGGATCTTCCGCCGCCACGGCGCCGACGGCGTCCTCGCCGAGGTGTCGCAGATCCCCAGCGACTATGCGAAGCGGATCTACCTCCAGCATCTCCTGGCCCACGGCGATCTCCCCACGCCGGTGGTGGAGCGCGCCTTGCGGCAGGCCGGACAGGAGATCCGCTCCGACTACGAGAAGATGGAGGTGCTGATCGCCGCGGCCGCTCACCATCCCTTCGGCGAGGCGACGCGGAGCGCCTTCATCGGCGCCGCGAGCTCCATCCACTCGCCCTACGAGCACCGGCGAGCGCTGGCGGCCGTCGTCAAGAAGGGCGGCCTGAGCCCGGCGAACCTGGCCGCCTTGCTCGACTCGGCGAAGGGAATCCATTCGGACTACGAGCTGGCGGAGCTCCTCATCCAAGTCGCCCGCGCGTACCCCCTGGAGGGGGAGGCGGCCGACGCCTACGTGGCGGCGGCGGGAGAGGTCAAGAGCCCCTACGAGCGCCGGCGGGCTTTCGCGGCCGTCCTCGAGAAGGGGAAGCTGGGACCGAACGCCGTGCAGAAGGTCGTAGCGGCGGCCTCCACCATCGCCTCCGACTACGAACGCGCCGAGCTGCTCCTGGACGTCGCCCACCGCTACGCCCTGACCGGCGCCCTCCGCGAAGAATTCGTTAAGACCGCCGACGGCCTCAAGTCCACCTACGACCGCGACCGCGTGCTGGCCGCTCTGGGCCGGCAGGGGAAGTGATCCGGGAGGGGCGACCGAGGCTTCCGAGTGGGTGAACCGGATCTGCTGGCTGCCGCTCTGACCGCCCTCGGCGGTTCCGCCTACTCCCAGCGCTCGACGACGACGCGCGTCTCGGTGTAGAAGCGCACGGCGTCCTTGCCGGTGGCGTGGAGGTCGCCGAAGAAGGAGCCTTTCCAACCGGCGAAGGGGAAGAAGGCCATGGGCGCCGCGACGCCGACGTTGATCCCTACCATGCCGGCCTCGACGCGGGTGCGGAAGAGCCAGGCGTCGCGGCCGCTGCGGGTGAAGATGCTGGCGGCGTTGCCGTACCTCGAGCGGTTGACGAGGGCGATCGCCTCTTCGACCGTGGCCACCCGGACGACGGAGAGTACCGGGCCGAAGATCTCCTCCCGCGCCGCTGATGTCTCTGGACCGACCTCGTCGAGGATCGTCGGCGCGACGAAGAAGCCGCCCCCGGGGACGTGGGAGCCGCGTCCGCCCGTGAGGAGCTTCGCGCCCTCGGCGAGCCCCTTGTCTACGACGGCGAGGATGCGGTCCTTCGATTCCTGGCGGATGACCGGCCCCATGCCCGACGCTTCGTCGAAGGGATCGCCGACGCGGACCGCCTCGGCCGCCCGCACCAGGCGCGCGAGGAAGGGGCCGGCGGCGCTCCCCACCGGCAGGGCGACGCTGCCGGCCAGGCAGCGCTGCCCGGCGGCTCCGAAAGCCGCGCCCATCACCGCCTGGAGGGCGAGGTCCCAGTCGGCGGCGTCCGGGAGGATCAGCAGGTGGTTCTTGGCCCCGGCCAGGGCCTGGACCCGCTTGCCGGCCGCCGCCGCGCGGGCGTAGACGTGGCGCGCCACCGGCGCCGAGCCGACGAAGGAGACCGCGCGCACCTCGGGGTGGTCGAGGAGGCGGTCGACCACCTCGCCGCCGCCGTGCACCAGGTTCAGCACCCCTGCC
>DATNKQ010000466.1:0-6171 GCA_035603315.1 Thermoanaerobaculia bacterium | reverse complement strand
ATGCCTCCCGTGGCGTTCACGGTGAGGTGCTTGACGGCGAGCGTCCGCCCCTGTTGCCGGACCGTCACCGTCACCTGCCAGGTGCCGCCCGACTCGAGGTTCCCCTGGCCCGTATACATCCCGCCCCCTTGATCGCCGGCCTTGATCGTCGTGCTCATCGCCGCCATGCCCATGGCCGGCATCGCCGCCATGAAGAAGGTGACGCTGACCTCGGCGCCGGCGATCGGTTTGCCGTCCGCTCCGGTCACCTTGACGCGCACCGAGTTGCTGCCCTTTTTGGGCGGCGACGGGTCGGTCGTCATCTCGACCGCGTTGACCGCGGCATTGGCCGGCGCCGGCGCATTCATGACCGCCGCACCTCCGGCGCCCGGCGGTGGCGGCAGGAAGGCGCCCGCGGCGGCCTGCAGCTGCGCTTCGGAATCGATCAAGAAGTTCGCCGACGTGACGATCGCATCGCCGGCGGAGAGACCCTTGGTGACGACGAGATCGTCGCCGACCCGCGCTCCCAGCTCGACTTGCCGCGGTTCGATGTTGCCGTCGCCGCGGTAGAGAAAAACGAGACTCCGGCTCCCCGACTGGAACGCGGCAGCTGCCGGGATCACCAGTTGGCGGCCGAGCGGGAGGCGCAATCTCACGTTCACGTACATCCCTGGCCGCAGCTTGAGGCCCGGATTCGGGAACACGAGGCGCACCGGCAGGGTGCGGGTGGCAGCATCGACCTGCGGCAGGAGGTAGTCGACCGCCCCCCGGAAGACCGCGCCCGGGTAGGCATCCACCGTCACTTCGGCAGGATCGCCCGGCTTGATCCTTCCGGCGTCGTTCTGGAACACCTGGGCGACCACCCAGACCGTGGCCAGGTCCGCCACCGTGTAGAGCTTGGTGTCCGGCTGCACGTACATGTTGGGGAGGACGTTCTTTTCCAGGACGTAGCCGGAGGCCGGCGAGTCGATCGGCAGGTCGGCGATCGCCTGGCCGGAGGCTTCGAGCTTCGCGATCTCGCGGGCGGGGACCTGCCACTGCTGCAGGCGCGCCTTGGCGGCGGCGAGCAGGGACGTAGCTCCCGCGGCGACGCCGTCGATCGAGCTGCCTTGCAGCGCGCCCTGATTCTTCCGGGCGAGCAGGTACTCCTCTTCCGTGGCGACCAGATCCGGGCTGTAGATGGTGAACAGCGGCTGGCCCCGGCGCACGAATTCGCCGGTCGTGGCGACGTACAGCCGGCGGATCCAACCGGCGAAGCGGGTCTGCACGTAGGCGAGCCGCCGCTCGTCGACCTGCACGCTGCCGGCGAAGCGGAGCTCGTCTGCGACTTCCTTGTACGCCGCGCTGCCCGTCTGCATCCCGATGCTCTGCATGCGCTGCGGCGACAGCTGGATCGGCGCCCGCGGAGCCTCCTGCGGCTTGGCGGCCAGAGTCTCGTTGCTCCCGCCAGCCGGCGCCTGCGCCGCGGCGCGAGGGCCAGGCAGCGCTCGCTGGTGGAGCCGCCACCAGAGCGCGGCCGTCGCCAGCGCGAAGGTCGCCGCGAGCGCGAGCGCGACGAAGAAGGCTCCGCGGTAGCGCGGTGCCCTGCCGGGCTCCTCGCTGGGCTGTAGGTTCGGGCGAGGATCGTGGTCGTCGTCGGTCATGGCAGGGTCGCTCCGGTCAGCCGTTCGAGCCTCGCCAGCGTCGACTCATGATCGGCCAGCTCCCGGCGGCGTTCGAGATTCAGGTTGAGGACGTCGAGGAAGCTCGCGAGCAGGGTCCCGAAGTCCTGGCGATTCGACTGGTAGGCGGCCATGCCGGCCTGGAAAGTGGCCTCGGCCTGGGGGAGGAGACCCTCGTCGTAGATCTTGAGGCGCTCTTCTGAGCCGCGAAGGAGAGCGAGCTGCTGCGCGATTTCCGAGGCCACGCGCTCCACGTCGGTCCGCAGCTCCTGCTCGGCGCGTGCCCGGTCTTCCTCCGCCCCGGCCAGCTCGGCGGCGCGCCGGCCGCGGTTCGGCAGGTGGATGCCGAAGCTCGCCATGTAGTAGTCCCGGAACTGCGATCCCGTGTGTTGGTACTGGGTCTGCACGTTGAAGTCTGGGCGAAACTCCCGCTGCGCCAGCTCGACGAGCGTCTGCTTGCCGCGCAGCGACTCGCGGCGGGCACGCAGATCCGGATTTTGCTCGGCCGCTTGCCGCAAGAAGTCCTCGTCGCTTCGCCGCAGGACAGTTGGAGCCAGCGGTGTGGCGACGATGTCGGGCGATGTCTGCGGACGGTTCAGGGTCTGCTTGAGCTGCGCCTGCAGCTGCCCCTCTTCCTGGTGGCGCATCGCGACCTCCTGGAGGAGCTTGGTGTGCTGCAGCTGCGCCCGCAGCACATCCTGCTGACTACCCTGACCGACTCCATAGCGCGACTCCGTCACCTGCTCGACCTGCCCGAGCAGCCGGTCGTTGTCCTCGAGGATTCCCAGGGTCTGCTGGACATAGGCCAGCCGGTAGTAGATGAGCTTGAGCGCCTCGACGACCCGCCGGCGAACCGCGCTCGCGTCCTCGTGCAGTGACTCCGCCTCATGGGCAGCCGCCATGGCCCGCAGCGCTCGTTTCCCCGGATAGGGAAGGTCCTGAGAAGCGCCCACTCCGACATAGGCAAAGTCGCTGTTGTTGAAGCCGGCAAGGGGTCTCGGGCTGCCGACGCTGAGCTCCTGGATCGAGAGCTGCGTCTCCGGCAGCGCCCGGGCCTGCTTCGGGACCTCGGCCGCCGCCCGCCACCCATGCTCCGCGGCCTGGATCTCCGGGTTGCTCGCCGCCGCCTCCTCGACGAGCTTATTGAGGGGCGTCGCCGCGGCTTGGCCGGCGGGGATCGGGCCCTCCTCAGCCGCCGCCGTCGCGGCAGCCGCGAGGAGCAGCAAAAAGACACTGCGGATGGTTCGTGACATCGCGTCCTCCAGATCGAAGTGAGCTTCGGGCCGCGGCCTCGAAAGGGCGCGGCGGGACACACTTGTCCTGGGGACGCTTTAAATCAGGAAGGCGGCGAAGAGGGTGAAGAGTCCGACGCCCTGCAGCACCGCCGGCGCGGCGAGCGGCCGCCGCGAGAGCCCGGCCGCCATGACGCCGGCTGCCGCCGGCGGGGCCGCGTGCGGCGCGGGAGCGAGGGCGCCGTCGGGCAGCGGCGCCTGCGGCGTCGAATGGGCGGCGCGGGCGCTGGTGCCCTGGCAGCAATCCATCCCCATCGTCCGGCAGGCCGCCCGCGCCATGCCCGCCATCGGGCAGGCGGGCGAGGCGCACACCGGCACCCGCAGCAGGAGCAGCAGGGCGAAGATGAGGAGAGCGGCCGAGGCCCGGAGGACGAGGGTGAAGCGCGGCATCGGAGCGATGATAGACGGCCCGGCGTGGAGGCGCAACCCGGGGCGGTTCCGCCGCCGTGCTCACCCTGGCAAAACGAACTGCTTCAAGCTAGATTGAAGCGATGCGAGACATCGCCGTCCTTCCGGGCCCGTTCCGGGTGCTCTTCCTTTGCACCCACAACAGCGCCCGCTCGCAGATGGCCGAGGGCATCCTTCGCCAGCTGGGCGGCGACCGCTTCGAGGTGCTGAGCGCCGGCACTGAGCCCTCGCAGGTGCACCCTCTCGCCATCAAGGCCATGGCGGCCAAGGGCATCGACATCGGCAGCCAGCGCTCCAAGCACATGGACGAGCTCAAGGGGCAGCGCTTCGATTACGTGATCACCGTCTGCGATCAGGCGAGCGAATCGTGCCCCGTCTTCCCCGGCGACCCGGAGCGCATCCACTGGAGCATTCCCGATCCGTCGGCCGTGGAAGGCGACGCCAAGGCCCGAGCGCGCGCCTTCGAGGCGGCAGGCCAAGAGCTGACGACGCGCATCCGCTACTTGCTCGCCCTCCTCGATCGTCCGGACGCGTGAAACGGCCCCCCGCTCCCACCGGCGGCCTCAGGACGGCGCAAGCGCGGGACTTGGGCGCCAGCGGGTGGCTCTCTTATGCAGGGCAGTCATCTCTTTCCAGTAGCTCTCGACGGCCTCGGCACCGGGACCGCTGAGTCGGGCCAGGGTTTGGGTCTTCTTGCCGACGAAGCGCTTCTCGATCTCGACCAGCCCTGCTTCCTCGAGCACTGCGAGATGGGAGGAGAGATTCCCCTTCGTCAACCCTGTGATCTGTTGCAGGAACAAGAATTCGGCCTGCTCACAGGCGGAGAGTGCCGTCAGGATGGCGAGCCGAGAAGGATCGTGGGTTAGGCGGTCCAGGCGAGCTAGGTCTTCGAACGGTGTGGTGTTCATCGCAGCTTCTCCATCGGCGCTGGCGCGATGGTCTGCGGCTCATCGATCGGGCGCTTGAGAGTCCGCAAGAGCTGCCAGTGATCGAGCAGTCCGGCGAGGATAAGAGCGGTGCCAACGATCCAAAAGAAATTCATCCCGTAGCGGTCGCGGTCGAGCATCGAGGCCCCTAGAAGGAGTGCTCCGAGCACGGCATAATGCTCCTGGAGCCGCGGGCGTCCTCTCCGCAACCAGGTGCCGAGGAACGCGCCTCCGACGGAGAGGTACACCAACCGGACGAAGAGAAACTCGTTGAAAAAATCCAGCGCTGTGAGGGCGACCACAAGAGTGCCGATGAGGAAGCGCAGATACCGTGCCGCCTTGGCTTTGCGGTAAACGAGACCGAACCTCCGTCGGTAGTACAGCGGCGAGGCTATCGCAAGGATGACTGGGCTCAAACAAAAGGCCCAGTACACAAAGGACCCAAACCATTTGCTGTCCCAAATGCTCACACCCCAAATGCTTAAGGAACCGTCCCACGGACATTGAATGAGATACAGGCCGAGAGGTACCTTCCAGCGCAGCCCCTGCAGATGGTGGAAATGGCTTGTGACGTAACGAATTCGATCGAGGTTCTGGTCCGTCATCCTCTCCTCTCCGCCAACCGGTCGGCAGCGCCAACTGGATTCTGATCGAGAAGGTCAGAGTTGTCAAGCTTCACCTGGGCTAGCTCGCCCGGCGGCTTCTTCTTCCCAGATCGCCGCCGTCGGGATGTGAGCGGGCGCTCGCTCGCCAGCGACCTCGCAAGCCGGGAGCCACTTGCGCCTGGGCGACGTCGGTGCGGCACGCTCAACGCGGTGAACGGTTCACGACGTCCCGCGACAGCACCCGGTCCGATGGTGGTGATCGCCGGGCGATTCTCGCTCCGGGCCGGTGTCCGACCGCCCCGTCAGGCGTCCGGACGATCGAGGAGGGCGAGGAGGTATCTACTGCGGGTCGCCAGCCCGAGGCCGAAGAGGAAGAAGAGGATGTACTTCGCCTCCAGCTCCGAGGGGCGGTTGCCGAGGCGGCGGAAGAACCGCGGCATCAGCCAAGGCAGCAATATGAAGAGCGCCACGGAAACGACGACGAAGACGAGGGTGCGGAGGGTGAACGGCGAGAAGATCATCGCCAGGGCGAGGACCGTCCCCAGGTCGTTGACGAAGCAGGCTGCCAGGATGGCCTTGCCGTACTCGGTGCCGTTCAGGCCCAGCTCGAGGAGCACGGCGTAAACGACGGCGACCGAGGTGGTCGACAGGGCGACCCCGGCGAGCCAGCTGCTGCGGACCGACCACCCCAGCAGGTAGTGGGCGACCGCCGTGCAGCCGAGGAAGGGCGCGAAGAAGCCGATCAGGCCGATGGCCGTGGCCTCCTTCCACTTCGCCCGGGCCGGCCTCTTCCCCGCCATCAAGGCCTTCCGCTACTTCGGCAACGAGCGCGCCTACTACACGCTGCTGATGTCGACCGGCCTCACCTTCGGCACCATCTCGGCCCTCTTCGGCCTGAGCCACGGCATCATCGACCAGGCGCAGTACAGCTACCTCGTGGCCGCCGTCATCGGCAGCGCCGTGGTGCCGACGATGATCGCCAACTTCTTCTTCCTGCCGCGGCACCTGCTCCCAGGCGACGCGCCGGCGCTCGAGGCCGCGGCGGTCGCCCTCGAGGCCGGGCCGCGGGCTTGAGAGAGGGAGGAATCTGTCGGCGATCCCTCAAGGACAGCAGCTCTCGCCGCGCCAGGCCTCCCGCCCCTCGCGGACCACGAGGGCCGTCATGCCGAGGGCGGCCGCGGGGTCGGCCCACCACCAGCCGAAGGCCGCGTTCAGGCCGATGCCGGTGAGCGTGATGACGGAGAGCCACCAGCAGAGCGTCGTCTGCAGGGCGTCGCTCTTGAGCGCGCGGCTGCCGAGC
>DATNKQ010000401.1:0-10311 GCA_035603315.1 Thermoanaerobaculia bacterium | reverse complement strand
CGGCCGGTCGCCGTCACTTCTGGCAGAGCGGTCCCCGCGGTCTCCGTCACGGCCCCCAGGCGCGCGAGGAGGAGGAGCGCGGCGGCGCGAGCCGAAGAGCCCGCGGGCGGTGATGGCCGGCGGACGCGGCGTGCGCCTGGCCGCCGAGAGCGCCGTCCTCGAGCCCGAGCTCTTCCTCTGCGTCGACCTCCACGACACGGAAGGGCGGGGCTCCGAGGCCCTGGTCCGCCTGGCGTCGGGCGTCGAGCCCGCCTGGCTGCCGGCCGAGCGCCTGCGGACGGCCGTCGAGGTCGCCTTCGATGCGGAGCGCGAGCGGGTGGTGGCGTGGAAGCGGACGCGCTGGGACGACCTGACGATCGCCGAGAGCGAGGTGCCGGCGGCGGGCGAGGCGGCGGAGCGGGCGCTCGCCGAGGCGGCCAGCCTGCGCCTCGACCGCGCTCTTCCCCTCGACGATCCCGAGGTGGTTTCCTTCCTGGCCCGCCTGCGCTCGCTGCGGCAATGGATGCCCGAGCTCGGTCTGCCGGCTCTCGACGAGCAGGAGCTGCGCGGCCTCCTCCCCGCCCTCGCCGCCGGCCGGCGGTCGTTCGCCGAGCTGCGCCGCGCTCCTCTCCTCGCCGTCCTCGCGGGGACGCTCTCCCGCCAGCAGGCCGAGGCCCTGCGGCGCGAGGCGCCGGAGCGTCTCGCCGTTCCCAGCGGCAGTCTCATCCGCCTCGCCTACGAGCCCGGCAAGCCGCCGGTGCTGGCGGCCCGCATCCAGGAGCTCTTCGGCCTCGCGGAGACGCCGCGCGTCGCCGCCGGCCGGGTGCCGGTCCTCCTCCACCTGCTCGCCCCCAATTCGCGACCGCAGCAGGTGACGACCGATCTCCGGAGCTTCTGGGAGACCACCTACCCGCAGGTCCGCAGGGAGCTTCAGGGGCGCTACCCGCGGCACGCCTGGCCCGAAGACCCCTGGAACGCGCCTCCGGAACGCCGGCCGCGGAAGCGGCGCTGACGGAACGGCCAGACGGAGAGCCCGCCGGAGGAGGGGGCAACCACGGGGGGTTGCCCCTACCCAGGCATCGGCAGGGCTCGCGGCTCCCAATCTGACATCCCGTAGGGGCAGGCCCCCGTGCCTGCCCTCCTCAGCCTCGGCTCTGGCGTTGCTATACTCCGCCGGTTTCAGGCGGAGGGGAAAAGAGTGGCCGAGCCGCTTTCCGGCAGCAGGAAAATCGTCTTCTCGCTGGTGCTCGTGGGGCTCCTCTGGGGCTTCGTCGAGCTCGCCTGCCTGGGCGGCCTGTGGGCGCTCGCCAGGTACAAGAACCTCGACTACTCGCCGGAGCTCGTCCGCACCCTCTCCGAGAAGCACCGCGGCATCCTCGACAGCTACCTCGCCGGACAGCCCTCCTATCTCATCTACAGCCCGCCGCTCGGCTGGACGATCCGTCCCCACGGCACCAGCAGCCTCTACCACGCCAACGGCCAGGGCCTCCGCGCCGACCACGACTACCCGCCGGCGCCGCCGCCCGGCCGGCTGCGGGTGGCGGCCTTCGGCGACTCCTTCACCCACTCGAGCGACGTCGCCGACGACGCCGCCTGGGAGGTCGACCTCGAGCGGCTCGAGCCGCGCCTCGAGGTGATGAACTTCGGCGTCCCCGGCTACGGCGTCGACCAGGCCTACCTCCGCTATCAGCAGGAGGGAGCGCGCTTCCAGCCGCAGGTCGTCCTCATCGACTACATGTCCGACAACATCAACCGGGTGGTCAACGTCTACCGGCCGTTCTACTTCTACAAGAGCGGCCTGCCGCTGACCAAGCCGCGCTTCGTCGTCCGCGGCGGCAAGCTGGTTCTCGTCGAGAATCCCATCCAGAGCCTCGCGGGCTACCGCGAGCTCCTCGATCACCCGGATGCGAAGCTCGACGAGCTCGGCCAGCACGACTTCTTCTATCAGCGCCGCAACCAGCGCAGCCGCTTCGACTTCCTGCCCTCCGTCCGCTTCGCCCACGTGATGGGCGAGCAGTACACCGAGCCGATCCTCCAGGGCAGCGTCTACAACACCCGCTCGGAGCCCTACCAGGTGACAGCCGGGATCTTCGACGCCTTCTACCGCGAGGCCCTGGCTCACGGATCGCTGCCGATCCTCGTCTTCTTCCCTGACAAGCGCGACATCCGCGCCTTCCGCGAGGGGCGGGGGAAGGTCTACCAGCCGCTCCTCGACGACGCCGAGAAGAAGGGCCACCGCCACCTCGACCTCCTGGACGGCTTCGCGCGCTACGGCAAGGACGCCGAGCTGAACGAGCTCGCCCACGTCCACTACACGCGCCGGGGCTACGGCATGGCGGCGCAGTGGATCCTCGACTACCTGCGCGCGAACGGCCTCACCACCCCGGAAGGGGTGCAGGCGGCGCTGGCGGTGGAGAGGGCGAAGAAGGGCTGACGCCGGTCTCGCAACCGGCGCTCAGAGCGCGCAGGCCGCAATCCACGGGTACAGCCTGTCGATCCGACGCTGCACTGAAAGGGTGCGCTCCAGGGCGGCGACGGTCCCGTAGAAGGTCTGCAGCTCGGCTAGGCGGAGCACCCGGCCGGCGCGACTGGCCAGCCAGCGGTCGAGCACCTGGTAGCCGCCGATGCGGTAGGCCCAGACCTCCGGAGAGATCCCCCTGAAGTACTGCCTCTCTTCGTTGACGTAGATCCGCCCCTCGTCCGGCCGGTAGTCGCGGAGGACGCGCTTGTCGCTGCCCAGGAGACCGTGCCCCTGGCCCTCGAACCGGCAGCGCAGCGGGCCCAGCTTCCCCGGGCGCAGCAGATGGAAGTCGATCAGGCGGGCGCCGAGGCGGGACAGGAGCGCGAAGAGTCGGCGGTCGCGGACGAGCGGGATGCGCGGGAAGTCACGGCGGAGGAGAAGGCCGAACGTCTCGCGATAGCGGTTGCTGTAGAGGACTGCATAGACGTAGCCCAGGACCTCTTCGGGCGACGGCTCGCGGCCGTGGGCCTGGGCGAAGAGACGGAGGGGGCCGGGGGCGAGGTTGGGGATGCGGCCGGCAGGATCGTCCGCGGCGCCGGAGAACAGGTCCTTGGGATAGAGGTAGAGGGGGAAGAGATAGTTGATGTCGTAGGCGCTGACCGCCTTGTGGGCGGCGATGCGGTCGGTTACCAGCGCCCCGGGTTCCTCCTTGCACTGCCGGGGGACGATGAGCCCGAGGTTCGGGCCGGAGCGCATGTGATGCATTACCTTCTCGCGCGTCCGCTCGACGAGGTAGTCGGCGAGAAAGATGTGGCGCCAGTCGAACGGCCGGAAGAGGATTTCGGCATACCGCTTCTCGGACTCCGCGTCCTCCCGCGCCAACTGCCGCGCTCGCGCGAGGCTCCACCCCGGCTTGTCCGGCAGGTGGTAACGACTGGCGAGGATCTCGTCATCGGGCTTGAGCTGGACAAAGGTCTCGATCCGTTGTCGGAGCACGTCAGCATCGATGTCGGTGACGAACTTATCGCGCGCCGTGACCACTCCGACCGAGTTCGTCGGGAACATCTCAGGGACCGGAACGCCGCGCGCGTACTGCGCCTCGGAGCGAGCGTCGCTGCCGGTGAAGAGATAGGAGGGCGCTACGGGGTGGATCTCGCTCCAGCCGGTCGTCCCCACAGAGTTGTCGACGAGCCAACGGTGCTTGTCACGCCGCTTGCCATAGAGATCATGGCGGAGGACCCGCTTGGCGAGCCCGGGCCGCTTGACCAGGATGGCGATCGCCACCCCCTGCTCGATCCCCTCGAAAACGTTCTGGTCTGGGCCGCCGGCCGGCACCGTTTCCTTCTTCTTGCGGTGACCGTGGAGGTCCAAGAGGTAAATCTCGTCGAAGGTGCGCAAAAGCGAGCGGCGCATGCCGCGGAAGGTCGGGTTGTCGAGGTAGCCGTGGTTGGTGACGAAGCCGACTACGCCTTCGCCGTTCTGCTCGATCTTCCACTGCGCGAAGCGGATGAACTTGACGTAGTCGTCCTGCAGCCATTTCGGATTGCGCTCGCCGAGCCGCTGGCCGTCGACGCGGGAATAGCCCTCGTCCTCCGAGCCCGGCGGCCGCGGCGTCGGGTAGCCGAGGAGAAGATCCTGGATGAAATCGCTGCGATTGTAGGAGTGCCCGCGGTACGGCGGATTGCCGAGGACGACCGTGATCGGCTGGTCGCGCTTGACCCGGGCCGCCGCGCGCGCCTCGCGCGAGAGGGCTCCCATGCCGGGGAAGCTCATCTGGCTCAAGTTGCCGAGATCGAGGGCATTGGTCAAGTAGAGCTGGAAGCGCTCGTCGTCGCCGGGCGGGTGGCCCAGCTCCGCGAGGACGAGGCTCATCTTCAAGTGCGCGATGGCGTAAGGGGCCATCATCAGCTCGAAACCGAAGCAGTGGCGGAGCAGGTGGTCGCGGAGAAGCGCCGGCACACCGGCCTCGCCGTGCGCCTCGCGGTAAGCTCGGATGGCCTCGCGGAAGACCTCCACCAGGAAGGTGAGCGTCCCGGCGGCAGGGTCGAGAATCGTCACGCCGGGGTCGGCCAGCCCGTCATCTCTGCCTAGGCGAGCACGCAGGACTTCGTGGACCGAGCGCACGATGTAGGAGACCACTTGCGGCGGGGTGTAGTACACGCCGCGGCTGGCGCGGAGATCGTGGTCGTATTCCACGAGGAAGGTCTCGTAGAACTGGATCATGGGATCGCCGCCCAGGTTCTCGTGGAAGTAGCGGTCGAGGATGGCGCGGACCGGCGCGCCGCTCAGGAGGTCGACGATGTCGTCGACGATCCAGGCGACCCGGGGCCGGGGATCCTCGAGCAGGAGGTAGCGGAAGACGTCTCTCAGGATGCCGTTGGAGCGCGGGACGTTAGCAAGGACTGTGCGGCGCTCGAAGTCGCCGGGTGCGTTCCAACGCGCAGCGAGCAGGCCGTAGGCGACGGTCTGGGCGTAGAGGTCGGCGAATTCTCTCGGCTTGAGACCGCGGATGAGGTACAGCTTAAACGCCTCGAAGGCGTCGCTCAGGCCCGCCGCCCCCTCGCCGCCCTCGGCCATGATCTCCTCGATCAAGAGCTCGAGGATGCGCGCCCGCTTGGCCAGCTCGGCGGCGAGGACCGAGGCGCCTCCCGGCCGCGGCGTCGCGAAGGCGAAGAAGCGGTCGAGCAGCGCCAGGAGCGCTGCCTCATCGGCGCCCCCGACCTCCTCCAGCTTCTCGACGTAGTACCTGAGGAGCGGTCCCCCCTCGACCGCCGCGCGGCCGATCTCTGCGCCGTTGCGGAAGAGCCGGAACTGGTGGAGGTTCGTCAGGAGGAGGTTGGGGAAGGTTTCGAGATAGCGCTGGACCTGCGGGGATCCCGCGGCGCACTCCAGGTCAGTTCCCGGCCGCTTGGCCTCGACGTAGCCCACCAAGCCGCTGCCGTCGTGTCGCCACACTTGGAGGTCGAGGGCGCACCCTGCCGTCCGGCGCGGCAGGACCGTGGCGCGGCTCCCCCGCCGGCCGCTCTCCTCCGCGTAGCGATCGAGGAGCCGCTGCAAGGCAGGGTAGAAGCTCTCCTCCGTCGCGTCTCCCCGCGTCTCGACGGCGACGATGGTCCGCAGGTAGTCGAGGAGCAGCGGCGGAGTGCCTTCGACGGCTCCGGGTGGCGGCGGTCGCATCGTGACGCAAAGAGTATCGTAAATAGGATACACATTGCGTCGGAGAAGATCCAGAATCTGAACGTTATTGGACAACTTAGCTCATCTTTTAGCGATATGAAAACCGACCTTACTCTCATGGAAGTCGCGTAACTAGGCGACCGGTTCGAAGACTGGCGGTCCGGAAGAGGTGCGGCCAGAGGAGGTGCCAGCCGTTTCGTTTGGGGCCTGCGCGTGCCCTCGTCACCCTGGAGCTGGCCGTGCTCTGGCGGACCTGGGCAACACGGCCGACCGCCAGGAGGCCCACACAATGGCGAAGGGCCGGGAGCTTCCGGCCGGTCATGTAGCGCGACAGCGCGCTGAGACCGGGTACAGCAAGTATCCCGGCACCTGACTTAGTCTTCATCGGCCCGATCTGGCGTTCATCGGCCCGATCTGGCGTTCATCGAGCCGATTTTCTGTTCATCGGCCCGATGTGCCGTTCATCGGCCCGATGAGCGCTTCATCGGGCCGATTTGCTGTTCATCGGGCCGATTTTCTCCAAATCGGGCCGATGGTCGCCAAATCGGCACAATTTTTCGTTCCATCGGCTCGCGGGTCGCCAAATCGGCAGGTTTTTACCTAAATCGGGCCAACGGTCGCTAAATCGGGCCGATTTCTCTCCCATCGGCCCGATGAACCGCACATCGGCCCGATTTAGGGAAATTTCTCCCAACGGCGCCAAATCGGCATGATTTTAGGTTCGTTGCGCCTCATGGAGCCCGGCGACGAGTTCTGGAGCCCGGCCTCCGCTCCGGAGCGTCCGTCCCCATTTTGGGACGTTTTTTCTCCGTCGACGGGCCCCCGTAATCGGTTGCAGGAGGTGCCAGCCGTTTCGTTTGGCGCTGGCGGCGGAGAGGGTCAAGGAGGTCTAAGCGGACGGCGGCATCTCGGCGCCGGCATCCCCGGCGGCGAGGCAGAAGGGCAGCGCCAGCGCGAAGAGCGCCAGGCGCTGGACCTCGGTGTCCCCCCAGTTGTTCTCGAAGAGGCCCGCCAAGTTGAAGGCCACGAGGGCGAGGACGGCGCCCAGCCAGAGGTCGGCGCGCGGCCCGGCGAGCCCCCCCTCCGCACGGTAGCGGCGGATGGCCAGGCCGATCGACGCCGCCATCATCCAACAGTAGGCGGCGAGGGTCACCAGGCCGCTCTCGGCGGTGAGCTGGAGCAGGCTGTTGTGGAGGTGGGGCACCCAGTAGCGGGGGGCGGTGGGATGGCGGTAGACCCCGTAGCGGCGCTGCACCTCGTCGGGGCCGAGGCCGAAGAGGGGGCGCTCGGCGATCATGTGGATGCCGGCGTCGAGCATGCACAGGCGGTCGTAGTTGGAGGCGTCGCCGAGGTTGCCGATCGACCACACGCGGTGGAGGAGGGGCACCGGCGCCAGCACCACGAAGAGGAGCGCGGCCGGCAGGAGGCCGGCCAGCCAGCGCGGCCGGCGCAGGAAGAGGAGCACCGGGAGCGTCAGGCCCAGCCCCACCCAGGCGTTGCGGGTGAGGCTCCCGAGGAGCGCCAGGTTGATGGCGGCCAGGGCCGCCCAGCGCCAGGGCCGCCGCGCCCCCTGGCCGCAGATCATGCGGGCGAGGAGCAGGAGATCGACGACCAGGAGCACGCCGGCGAACGTCATGTAGTGCGAGAAGGGGCCGCGGATCCGCCGCTCGATGTCGCCATAGCCGAAGAAGAACTGGGCGAGACCGTAGAGGGCGACCGCCGCGATGACCAGCGTCAGGGCGTCCACCAGCCGGCGCACCTCCCGCTCGCCGCGCACGAGATAGGGCGCCAGGTACAGAGTGCCCAGCGACATCAGCTCGGAGAGGCTCGCTACGCTGACCCGCGGCTCGTAGGAGAGGGCGATGGAGACGGCGAGGCCGAAGACGTAGAGCGAGAGCGGCAGGAAGATCGGCTCCAGGGTCCGCGAGGCGACCGGCCGGGAGCGCACGGCGCGCGGGGTTACCAGGAAGGTCAGCCCCAGGAAGAGATTCGACAGCGCGATGCCGAAGATGGTGCAGAGGTGGAGGCCGTACCCCCAGTAACCCAGCCGCCGCCAGCGCTCGTCCGCGGAGTCGTCCGCAGCCGGGGCAGTGAGCTCTCGATGGGGAGTGGCCAAAACGCTCTCGGGGCGGCGGGCAGAAGGGTTAGCCCGCAGCCTAGGAGATGGGGCTGCCGCCGTCAATTGCTTTGCCTCGTCAGCGAGGCCAAATGGAGCGCCGTGCGTCGGGGGTGCTAGATTGCCGCCATGCCCGAGACCGCAGCCGTGGAGCGGGACGCCCCGGGCGCGTCTCTCCTGCGAGCGCCGTTCCTCGTCGCCCTGCTCGCCGCCGTCGTCCTCTCCTTCGCGGGCATCGCCTCGCACCACCTCTGGAGCCCCGACGAGCCGCGGGACGCCGCCGTCGGCAGCGAGATGGCGGCGAGCGGCGACTTCGTCGTCCCGCGGCTGAACGGCCAGCCCTTCCTCGAGAAGCCCCCCCTCTACTGGTGGGTGGAGGCCGGCGCCTACCGCCTGCTGGGGACCTCCGACGCCGTGGCCCGGCTGCCCTCCGCCCTCTTCGGGACGGCGACGCTCCTCGTCGCCTACGCCCTCGGCCGCCGGCTCGGCGGCCCGCGGGTGGGCCTCTTGTCGCTCGCCGTCCTCGCCACCACCGCCGAGTACAGCGAGGACATGGGCCGCGCCGTCGTCGACCCGGCCCTGGTCTTCTTCGTCGCCTTGGCCCACCTCGGCTGGGTCTTGATCGCCGCGCCGCGCTCGCCGCGGGAGGGACGATGGGGGTGCCTGCTCGTCGCCCTCGCCCTGCCGCTGGCCTTCCTCGCCAAGGGGGTGGTGGGAGTTGGCCTCGGCGCCGGCCCGCCCGTTTTCTACCTCCTGGCCAGCCGGCGCGGACGGTCTTTCCGCCTCTTTCTGCCGCTCGCCGTCCTCGCCCTGCCGCTCTTCGTCGTCGCCGTCGCTCCCTGGACCCTGGCGCTCTACCAGCACGGGGGCCTGGCGGCCGTCCGGGAGTGCCTGATCGGCAACACCTTCGGCCGCCTCCTCGGCACCCCGGCGGGCGCCGCCTACGGGCACCGCCGGCCCTTCTGGTACTACCTGGAGACCGGCCCGGCCATCCTCCTGCCCTGGGTGCTCGCCCTGCCGGCGGCGTGGAAGGCGGGGCTCTGGCGGCGGGCAGAGAACGGCGCGGAGAAAGCTCGCCGTCTCCTCTTCGCCACCTTCGCCCTCGGCCTCCTCTTGCTCTCCGCCGCCGCCACCAAGCGCGGCCTCTACGTCGTGCCGCTGCTGCCCGCCTTCGCGGCCTGCGTCGCCTGGTGGCTCGCCGGCACGGAAGAACAAGGAAAAGATCCAGGTGAAGGAAGAACCTGGGATGGGCCGACGCTCTTCGTGCTCCTGGGGCTCGCCGCAGCCCTGCCCCTGCTCTTGGGGATCGCGGCGCTGGGAATCCGCTGGGGCTGGCTACCGGGCGCGTCAACGGGGATGCTGCGCGCGGCGCTCTCGCCTGGCGGCCTCGCCGCCTGCGGACTGGCCGCCTTCGCCGGCGGCGCGATCGTCCTCGCGCGGCTCCTCCAGGACCTGCGGCACGGCGGCCGGCCCGCCATCGCCGCGATCGTCCTCCTTTACCTGATGCTGTTTCTTGCCTTACAGACGGGCTTTAAGGCCCTGCTCGATCCCGTGAAGAACCTCCACGGCCTCACCGCCGCCGTCGCCCGCCTCGATCCCGGCAGCGGACCGGTCGCGGTCTACGTTCCTCCGCACACCTCGCCCGAGACGGTCGAGGGCATCCTCCAATTCGACCTCCGCCGCCGCACCCTCCCCCTCGCGTCGCCGGCAGCGATCGATTCCTACTTTGCGGCCTGGCCGGAAGGCCGCCTGGTGCTGGACGCCGAGGCGGCCGCGGGCCTCCCCGCGCCGCTCCGGCGGAGGCTGGTCCTCCTTTACGACGAGACCGGCCGCAAGGCCTCGCCCTACGCCATCGCCGGGATGGCCGGCTTCGGAGGGATCGCCGGGATCACACCCCGCCCAGCCACGGGTAGCCCTGGTCCTCCCAGTAGCCGCCCGGACGCTCGGCGGTGAAGGTGATGCCGGTGAGGAACTTGGTCAGCTTGTAGCCCAGTTTGAGGGGCGAGTAGAGGCGCAGGGGGGCGCCGTGCGCCGGGGTGAGCGGGCGGTCGTTCCAGGCGTAGGCGAGGATGGTCTGCGGATGGTGGGCGCTCGCCATGTCCCAGCCGTTCGAGTAGCCGCGGTCGAAAGAATCGAAGCGCAGATAGCGCGCCGCCGCCGTCGGCTCGACCATCGCCAGCACCGCCGACAGCGGCGCGCCGGTCCAGGTGGCGATGGCCGTCCACCCCTCGACGCAGTGGTGCTTGACGGTGTAGGTGAGGCGGGGCAGGGCCTGGATCATCTCGAGAGTCAGCGACATGGGAGTCTTCACCAGGCCGCCGACCTCGAGCGTCCACTCGTCGGGGTCCTCCAGGGTGGGGAGCGGGCGAGAGATGGAATAGGCGGGGAAGGCGCCCTCCGGCGTGCGCGCTCTCCGCGGATAGGTGGGAGCGAGGTGGCCCGGGCGCAGCAGGACCTTCTCCCCCACCCAGTCGTTCAAGAGCGAGGCGGCCCGGAGGGTGGGCCGCAGGGTGGGGCCGCCGTCCCAGCCGCAGGCGACGGCGAGCGAGGCCGGGCCGGCCACGAGGCCGAGGCGGAA
>DATNKQ010000349.1:0-5499 GCA_035603315.1 Thermoanaerobaculia bacterium | reverse complement strand
CCGTTTCCCGCGCGACGGCACGCGCGGGATCCCTCGGCACCGCGCCACCCGCCGCCCCCCGGTGTAGGGGTTACTGGGGCGGCCCGCGATTCGGCCGTGACAGAATCGGCGGCCATGACGGGAATCGTCGAGCGGGTCTCCCGCTTCCTCTCAGAGCCCGGGAGCGGCTCCTTCGACGAGCTGGCGCTCGCCGCCTTCGCCTTCCAGTTCGAGCGCATCCCCGCCTTCCGGCGCCTTTGCGAGTCGCGGGGGGCGGCGCCGGGGACCCTCTCCGACTGGCGGCTCATCCCGCTGATTCCGGCCGCCGCCTTCCGCACCCTGGAGCTGGCGGCCGGCCCGGCCATGGAGACCTTCCGCAGCAGCGGCACGACGGGAGGAGGCGCCGGGGAGGAGGGTGGCCGCAGCGTCCACCGGCATCCCTTCCCCGAGCTCTACCGGCAGGCCGTCGACGCCTCGTTCCCTTTCTCCTGCCTGCGCGACCCGGCGGACCGGCCGCCCATCCTCTCCCTCGTCCCCGGCCGCCAGCAGCTCCCCGACTCCAGCCTCTCGTTCATGGCCGACCACCTCCTCGCCCGCTACGGCGGGCCGGGCAGCGCCACCGCCTTCGGGACGGGCGGCGTCGACCTGCCGCGGGCGCGCTCGTGGGCGGGGGCGCGGCAGCGCGACGGCCGGCCGGCGCTCGTCCTCGCCACCGCCTTCGCCCTCGCCGACTGGCTGCAGGCGCTGGCGCGGCAGGATCTGCGCTTCCGCCTGCCGGCGGGGACGGTGGTGTTCGAGACCGGGGGCTTCAAGGGGCGGACGCGCGAGCTTTCGCGCCCCGAGCTCCTGGCGCAGGTGGCGGAGCGGCTGGGGGTTCCCGGCGCCAGCGTCGTCCGCGAGTACGGTATGACCGAGCTGACCAGCCAGTGCTACACCCGGACGCTGGCCGGCGGCGACGCCGACCTCTTCGCCGCCCCCCACTGGGTCCGGGTGCGGGTCCTCGACCCCGCCACCCTGGCGGCGGCGCCGGCCGGCGTCCCCGGCCTCCTCGCCGTCCTCGACCTCGCCAATCTGGGCTCCGCCCTCCACCTGCTGACCGAGGATCTGGGGGTGGCGGAGGGCGCCGGCTTCCGCCTCTTGGGGCGGGCGGCATGGGCGCAGCTCCGCGGCTGCTCGCTGGCGGTCGAGGAGCTGCGGAGGTAGGTGCGGATCTGGCACGCTCTTACAGCCTTGGTCTTCGGCCTGGTGGCCGCGGCGGCGCCGCTTGGAGTCGCGGGCCGGGGAGCCGGCGAGGTCGTGGTGCGGCTGGAGAAGGTGGCGGGCTCCGCGCTCCAGGAGGGGGTGGCGTCGGGGATGATCGAGGCGCCGCCGGAACGGGTGTTCGCCGCCCTCAAAGACTTCGCCCACTACCGCGAGTTCATGCCCTTCGTCGCCCACTCGGACGCCGCTCCCCAGCCCGACGGCAGCGTCCTCTCGGCGCAGTCGCTCGCCCTGCCGTTCCCCTTGGGCGAGCGCCACTACACGGTGCGCGCCGTCGCCGCCGTCGAGGCCAAGGCCGCCGGCAGGCTCTGGCGCCTCTCCTGGAGCTACCTCCCGGGCTCCGGCAACATCGTCGCCCATCACGGCTCCTGGAGCCTGGCAGCCTTCGGCGGTGGCACCCTCGCCACCTGCCGGCTCTACACCGACCCCGGCGGCGTCCCCGCCTGGGCGATGAACCGGGTCACCGCCCGCTCGCTCGGCTGGATCTTCAAGGGGCTGCGCCAGCAGGTGATGCGGCCGCGGTACGCGGTCCCTTGAGCCGAATGCCGGAAATGGCCCTCACACCCTATCGACGAGAACAAATGCCATGTTACGATGGCATAAGCGTCGTCTAGTCCGCTGTAACTGCCAGAGGAGAACTTCGATGAAAAACCCGTGTGCACCCGCTCCCCGCCTCCGCCTCCCTGCCGCCTTCCCCACGCTCGCGCTGACCTGCTTCGTCCTCGCGGGGATTTTGGTGGCCGGACCGGCCGCCGCGCAGCCTTGCGACCGCTCCGGGTGCGGCTTCGCCACCTGCGCCACGCCGGCGGCCCCGGCGCCGTCGAACCTGTGGGGCGAGCTGCAGCCGGCCGACGCCTCCTTCAGCCAGTGCAGCGCGGTGGGGCCGGCCTTCTGCCGCGACTCGACCTCGTTCAACGAGTTCATGTCCGCCTACTCCGCCTTCCCCTGGTTCATGTCGCTCGACTCCGAGAACGGCTTCGTCTTCGCCGCCCTCGCCTACGGCCTGCAGATCTGGGACGCGCGCACCACCCCCGCCACCCCCAACCCGCTGGGCCAGCTCTCGTTCAGCACCTTCCCCGTCTGGGTCAACAACCCGGAGGTCAAGTGGCCGCTGCAGTCCGTCGACGCGCCGGCCGGCATCGACAACGTCGCCGCCCTGGCCGCCGAGGCGGGGGTCGGCATCGCCGTCGTCAACCTGATCGACAAGACCATGCCGAAGCTCGCCTACCAGAGTTATAAGAAGGACGGCGAGCAGGTCTACACGGCAGCCCTGGGCGGCCGCGAGTACGCCTTCCTGGCCGCCTCCGGCGGCGACCCCAACGGCGGCCTCTTCATCTATGACATGACGACGGCCATGTCCTTCGACCACTGCGCCGAGGCGGTGCCGGCGACCGGCGAGATCGTCCACTGCCCCGGCGTCTATCAGGGCCGGCTGGGCACCCGCATCGCCGCCCTCTACGTCAGCGGCGTCGATCACTTCGTCGTCCTCTCCTCGGGGTCGGCCCGCGGCTTCGAGATCTGGGACGTCGCCAACCCGGCGACCCCCCACCTCCAGCTCACCGGGCTCAACAGCAGCTCGGTCTACGGCGTCGCCATGTGGAAGCAGGGGTCCAAGTACTACCTCGGCCTGCGCAACGACACCGACGGCCAGATCTACGACGTCAGCTGCATCGCTTCCAGCTGCGCCGGCGGGCTCGGCAGCCCGATCGCCAGCCGCCAGCTCGACTCCGGCAGCCCCAACTTCTACGTCACCTACTCGCAGAGCGGCACCACCCCCTTCCTCTATTTCGGCTCCGACGACAAGTGCGCGGGCGGCACCCAGCGCGAGTGGCTCTTCGACGTCAGCGATCCGGCGCACCCGCGCGACGTCACCCCGCTCAACTACTGGGGCTGGTACTACCGCGGCAACACCACCGGCTTCAACAACGTGATGCCGCGCACGGGGAAGTTCGTCGGCGGGAGCACCTACTTCTACCGCGCCGCCCTGTCGCTCCTGGACATCCACAAGTGGAACCAGAACGGCAGCCCGACGCCCAGCATCTTCGTCGGCGGTCCCACCTCCGGCATGCCCGGCGAGAGCCTGACCTTCACCGCCGACGCCGCCGTCTGCATACCCTCGACGACCGGCTGGAGCTGGACCACCTCGGGCGGGACGATCAGCGGCAGCGCCAACACCGACACCATCCAGGTCTCCTGGCCGACCACCGGCCAGAAGAACGTCACGGCGACGAACAGCCAATGCGCCGGCGCCACCGGCCTGCGCTCGATCAACATCTCGAGCGGCTCGGGCGGGGCCGACCTCTTCGCCAACTTCAAGTTCAGCCCCGGCGCGCCGCAGCCCGGCCAGCTCGTCTCCTTCGACGCCAGCGCCTCGACCGGCAACCCGACGGCCTACGGCTGGACCTTCGGCGACGGCAACCTGGGGAGCGGCAAGAACGTCGGCCACTCCTACGCCACGGCCGACAACTACATCGTCAACCTCACCGTCTCCGCGCCCGGCACCGGCCCTTCCTGCACCAGCGGCATCTGCACCTCGAAGACCACCCGCGTGGTGGTGGTGGGCGGCCGGCCGGCTCCCGACGCCAACTTCACCACCAGCGCCTCGTGCGTCAATATGTTCGGCTTCGACACCTGCCAGGCCCAGGTCGGTCACAGCGTGACGCTCACCGCCACCTCGGCCCTCGCCGTCAGCTACAACTGGAACTTTGGCGACGGCTCGACGGGGAGCGGCCACACGGTTTCCCACACCTGGGCGAAGGCGGGGTCGTTCAACGTCCAGCTGGTAGTCAGCAACGGCCACGACACCGCCCTCCAGACCAAGCAGTTCCAGATCACCACCGGGCCGCCGCCCTGCGTGCCCGGCGGCAACCACCTGTGCCTCAGCAACAACCGCTTCCAGGTCGACGTCGCCTGGCGGACACCGCAAGGGACGAGCGGCGCCGGCGTGCCGGTGCAGCTGACGACCGACACCGGCTACTTCTGGTTCTTCACCGACACCAACGTGGAGATGGTGGTCAAGGTGCTCGACGCCTGCTCCGCCTTCCACAGGTTCTGGGTCTTCGCCGGCGGTCTCACCAACGTGCAGGTGGACATGACCGTCACCGACACCGCGACGGGCGCGTCGAAGGTCTACCACAACCACCAGAACACCCCCTTCCAGCCCATCCAGGACACCGGCTTCTTCAACTGCACGGGCGGCGCCGCCGCGACCGCCGATTTCGCCTCCTTCCTCGCCAGCGGCGCCGGCGACGCGGAGGCCGCGGCATCGGCCGCGACCGCCGCAGCGGACGCCACGACCTCGGCGGGGGCCCTGCCGCCGACCACCCTCTCCCTCGACAACGGGCGCTACCAGGTGCAGGCCCATTGGACGACGAGCCAGGGCCAGAGCGGCGATGGAACGGCGGTGAAGCTGACCAGCGACACCGGCTACTTCTGGTTCTTCAGCCCCAACAACGTGGAGATGGTGATCAAGGTGCTCAACGCCTGTGCCATCAACCAGCGCTTCTGGGTCTTCGCCGGCGGTCTCACCAACGTCAAGGTCGACATCACGGTGACCGACACCCATACC
Organism: Thermoanaerobaculia bacterium; assembly: GCA_035603315.1. Lineage (GTDB taxonomy): Bacteria > Acidobacteriota > Thermoanaerobaculia > Multivoradales > UBA5704 > DATNKQ01. The sequence continues at coordinate 692 of DATNKQ010000349.1, read as the reverse complement.
TTGACGGTGAAGCACTACATGAACCCGCAGGTCACGCCCTTCAAGCCGATCCAGGACACCGGCGCCTTCGCCACCTGTCCGTAAAGGGCGCCGTTTCACCGCTCCTGAATCCACGGGCCGCCGGAGCGCATCCGGCGGCCCTTTTTGCGCCCGATGGCGACCCCGGTTGTCTTCGCCGGCCGGCTCCCATACTCTGCGCACACATGAAAGCGCCCTCAGCCTCCGGCGCACCGGCGCTGTTCGACGGTCAGGCGGCGGAGTTCGATCGGCGGACGGGCTTGCCGGAAAGCGACTGCCGGGCCATCGCGGCGGCGGTGCTCGCCATGGCCGAGGCGCGGCCCGGCGACCGGGTCGTCGAGATCGGCGCCGGCACGGGGATGATCGGCCGCTGGTTCCCGGATCTCGGGGCACGCTACATCGGCATCGACCTCTCGCGCGGCATGCTGGAGGTCTTTCGGCATCGCCTGGAGGCGGCTGGCGCCTCTCACATTGGGCTGGTGCAGGCGGACGGCGCGCGGAGCTGGCCGCTGCCGGCGGGCGCCGCGCGGATCGTCTTCAGCTCGCGAGCGATGCACCTGCTGCCGCTCGAGCACGCGGCCGCCGAGGCCCGCCGGGTGGCCGCGGGCGGGGTCTGCATCCTCGGCCGCGTCGAGCGCCGGCCGGAGGGCGTCCAGGCGCGGATGGCGCGGCGG
>DATNKQ010000334.1:0-5813 GCA_035603315.1 Thermoanaerobaculia bacterium | reverse complement strand
CGGCCGCCAGGGTCCAGGCAGTGAGGCTCGCCAGCAGGTTGATCTCCGTCGCCGAGAGATCGAGGTCGAAGGTGCCGTAATTGGGGAACGAGTTGAAGGAGGTGGGATCGTCGAAAGATCCGAGGATCGCTTGCACCGCCGGGGGGAGCGCGTCGTACCAGGCCTGGACACGGCTCAAGTAGACCCAGAGGATGGTGACCGTGCGCCCATCCCGGACGCCGAACCAGGGGTTTCCCTCGACCGCGAGGGTCTGGGTGAAGAGGGCCGGCGAGGCGTTCGAGCCGCTGCCGCTCGCCGCCCACAGGCCCTGGAGCAGGGGGGCGAACTGGTCGGACGGGAACACCTGGTTGTGCTTGTAGATCGGCTGCGTCGGCGTCGCCGCGCCGGCGTAGAGGACGTATCCGGCGGCGCTCTGATAGGGCTGGTAGCCGAAGAGCGGCGGCACCTCGCTGTCGACGATCACCCGCGTATCGGGGATCTCCTGGCCGTCCGGGCCGATGACGCCGAGGTCGCCGGCGGCCAAGGGGGTGCTGCTGTTCAGGAAGGCGATCAGGCGGTCGACGTCGGTGTAGGAGAGCGTGCCGGCGATGCCGGTGTTCTCGAGGCTGCCGCCATCGGCGAAGCGGGTCGGCTGGACGGTGGCCGCCGGCGCGACGCCGGCGACCGGCCAGTACTGGAACTCGGGATTGAGGTCGCGGAGGCACGCAAGGTCCGCTTTCAGCTTGGCATGGTCGCTCAGGGTGGCCGCCCCGGCCGCCAAAGCCAGGAGCTCGACGATCTTCGTGATGTCTCCGTGCACGAGGAGCTCGCCGAGCCGCTTCAGGACCTCCTCGCCGCTTTCCTTCATGACGGCGAGGAACTGGCTGGTGTCCTCCTGCCAGGTCGCGAAGAGGTTCTCGATCGTCTCGGCGTAGGCGGCGCTGCTGGCGCCCACGATGTCGACGAGAGAGAGCTGGCGCGTCTGCTGGACCGTCACTTGGGCGCCGGCGACGGCGGTGGGGATCGAGCTGAAAGCGAACGAGGTGACGCCTCCGCCGCCGGGCGGCAGGCCGTCGGCGTCGGTGCCCGCGGGCGAGCCGACGATGCCGGTCAGGAAGGGCGTCGCCTGCACCGGCGCCAGGTACTGGAACTGAGTGCCGGGCTCGTTCAAGAACATCGCCGTGTTGCAGATCAGATAGGGGCGGCGGTCGTGGCCGGCGCCGGAGGCGACGAGGTGCGCGGTCTCGCCGGCAAGCGCTGGATTGGGTCCCGTCACCGCGGCCGCCAGGGTCGGTCCGTCCCACGAGAAGAGCGAGGTCGGCAGCGCCTGAGCTCCCGGGTCATAGAGGCCGTACGGGCGCAGGATGTGGAGCCCCATGAGCGCCTGCCAGAGGAAGCTCGGCGGCGTGCCGAAGACCTTGTAGAGGATGAAGGCCTCGAGGGCCAGCGTGGGGACCGAGAACAGGTCGTCGGAGATCGCATTGCCGATGTTGCCGTCCGGCAGCACGTCGAGGATCTCCGCCGGCGAGCTGCCGGCGGTGGTGGTCGGCACCAGGAGACCCGGGTCGGCGACGTAGTCGTTGAGGAACTGGGCGTCGGTCGTGCCGGCGCCGAGGTACTCGAAGGTCACCCCCAGCCACGAGCCGCCCGAGACGGTGGAGATGGTCCTGGTCTGGCTGAGCAGGCTCCTGCCGTTGGCCTGCAGGAAGGCGAGCGCCCGGAGCTGGCCCATGCCCGCCGAGAGCGCCCGCGAGCCGCCGCCGCAGAGGCAGATGCCGACGTTGCCGGGAGTGCCCGGGAGGGCGACGAACTGATCGACGGTGAGCCCGCCCGCAGTAGGGGTGAGCACGGCCTGGAAGCTGCCAGAGATACCTGTCATGGGACCCTCCTCTCCGAAGGCCGGCGCGGGACGCGGCGCGGCAGGATCGAATCGAGCTTGAATTCTACAATTCAATCGTCGGCGTCGGCAGCGAAGAGCGAGTCCGAGGCTGAGTCAGGGCTTGGAGCGGCCGCCCAGGACCGCCAGGGCCGCGGCGGCGGCCGCCTTCTCGTCTCCCCGCCAGGGCGGGCCGACGACGCGGCCGAGGCCGGCGACCAGCGCCTTGAGCGCCGCCTCCGGCATCCCCAGCGTCGAGGCGGCGTCCACGTAGAGGCTCCGCTCCGGAAATAGCACCGAGGTGAGGCCGTTCTCGCGCGCCGCGCCCTCGAGCACCTTGCGGAACAGCACCCCCTCGGCCGCATGCGCCCGGATGTGAGGATTGCCGATCCGCCCGCACTCCTTGACCCCCGCACCCACGACGCCGACGCCCAAGACGTCTTTCCGCGAGACCGAGATCTTTTCTAGGAGAGTCTTGAGAGCCGAGCCCGCGTCGGCTGCGATCTGCGCCGCGACCGGACGGACAGCCGCCGAGGCCTCTTCCCAGGGCAGATCCAGGACGGCGTGAAAAGGCTGGCGTAGGCGTGCGATCGTAAACACCAGCTCCTCCCGCGCCAGGACGATCGGCTTTTCCAGAGGCCCGCGCAAGATCACGGCGATGGCCCGCCCGCTCTTCGCGCGCAGGCCGATGGCCACGGAGCTTCTCGAGGCTGCCCTTCCACCGTCGCCCGTTCGTCGACCGCTCCCGCTCATGGCGCCGGATCGGTCGCAATCGAAAGGGTGCGCCAGACCACCTGCCAGTGCTCGCCCACGCGGCTGAACACGAGGAGGTCGTAGCCGGCCTCGCGATAGACCTGCCCCTCCAGCTCGTAGACGATCCGGTAGGGGCAGAGCGCCACCGCGCTCGCCCCGAAGACGTTGATGTGCGGCGCCTGCGCCGTGAAATCGTGAACTTTGGTCGAGAGGGCGAATTGGGCGTAGCTCTGCACGCAGGCCTCGCGGCCGACGACGGGAGTGCCGAAGCCCGGCGGGTAGATCACTACATCCTCGTGGAGGAAGAGCCCGATGCGCTCGGCCCTGCCGCCCAGCCATGCCTCGTTGATGATGCCGACGATGCGCGAGATCTCGACGATGGGATTCTTGGTCATCGCGACAGAGGATAGACCGTCCGCCCTGCCACCAGCAGGTACGGAAGAAACCTTACTTCACGCAGTCGCTGACGCGGCGGCCCTTGGTGAGGCTCGTCTGCAGGCGGCCGTTGCCGTGGTCGACGGTGAGCACGCTGTCGAAGGTGTCGCCGCGATGGTAGGTGGTGACGTCCTTCATCGAGTAGCTCGCGCACTGGAAGGTCTGGATGACCTCGTCGCCGGCGATCCGCAGCTCCTTCATCTTGCAACCCTTCTGCTCCAGGGCCTTCATGTTGGCGTCCTTCTTGGCGAAGGCGTTGGCCTCCGCCGTCGTGCCGTTGGCGATGCCGACGTCCGCCGCCGCGTAGCAGCGCTGGACCACCTGCGGCTTGAGCTTGGAGCCCGGGGTCGACGTCTCCAGCTCCCAGAGGCCGGGCCGGAAACGAGGTGCGGCGGCCGCGAAGGCGGAGGCGGCAGCGAGAGCGGTCGTCAGGACGAGAAGGGCGACGGTTCGGGTCATGGGGTGGTGCTCCAGGGGAACTGGGTTCTGACGGTGCGGCGATTCCAGGCGCGTCACTCTACCTGGGGTTCCCTGAACGCGCAAACGGTCAGGGCGGATCCGCCGGACCGCCTGCTAAAATGACCTTTCCACGATCCTCGAAAGGCGGGAGAAAAGAAGATGCCGAAGTCGGGGAAGCCGGCAGCGACGACCATCCAACAGTCGACCCGCAGTTACGAGAAGTGGCTGCGGGCCCACATCCCGCTCCTGCCGGCCGACCTCCAACTCAAGCACGAGCGCATGCGCGAGTCGCCGTTCTCCTTCCTGCGGGCCACCTTCTACCGCTGGATGGAGCGCTGGCCGGCCGTCCGCCGGGAGCTCGCGAGCGCCCCCGAGGTGCTCGCCGTCGGCGACCTCCACGTCGAGAACTTCGGCACCTGGCGCGACGCCGAGGGGCGGCTGGTGTGGGGGATCAACGACTTCGACGAGACCTGCCGCCTCCCCTACGTGCAGGACCTCGTCCGACTGGCGGCAAGCGCTCATCTGGCCCTCGCCGCGAACCACCTGAAGATCCCCAAGCGGGAGGCCGACGAGGCGATCCTCGCCGGTTACGCGGAGGGCCTCGCCGCCGGCGGCCGCCCCTTCGTCCTCGCCGAGCGCGGCGGCGCCCTGCGGGTGATGGCGACCCACCGCCTGCGCGACCCGGAGGCGTTCTGGTCGCGCCTCACGGCCTGGCCGACGGTCGGCGGCGAGCTGCCGCCCGGCGCGGAGAAAGCGCTCCGCGCCCTCCTTCCAGAGCCCGACCTGCCCTGCCGCGTCGTGCACCGCATCGCCGGCCTGGGCAGCCTCGGCCGGCAGCGCTTCGTCGCCATCGCCGAGTGGAAAGGGGCGCAGATCGCGCGCGAGGCCAAGGCCCTCGCCCCCTCGGCCGCGCTGTGGGCAGGCGCCGGCGACGAATCGCCGAAGATCCTCTACCAGACCCTGATGGACGCCGCCGTCCGCTCCCCCGATCCCTTCGTGCGGGTCAAGCGGCGCTGGGTGGTGCGCCGCCTCGCCCCCGACTGCTCGCGGATCGAGCTCGCCGAGCTGCCGGCGGAGCGCGACGAGGCCCACCTGCTCCGCGCCATGGGCAAGGAGACGGCGAACGTCCATCTCGCCAGCCGCACCGCCCGCTCGCTGCAAAGCGACCTGGCGGCCCGGCCCCGCGGCTGGCTGCACGCGGCGGCGGGGCGCATGGCCGAGGCCGTCCAGCAGGACTGGGAGGCCTGGACGCGCGGACGATCCGGCAAACCTTGAGCAGGCCCTGAAACAGAGCCCCTGCGTCCTCTTTAGGGGACGCTTCGGCCCCTCCTACCTCGCCTCCACCCCGGCAATCCGCTCGGCACGGTCTTTGCGTTTTCCTGGGTCAGCCCGAGACGCAACCCGCGGTAGGGGCTGCTTCTCAGGCCCTCTCGGAAAGCGCAATGAGCGAGTCCGGAAATGGCTCGAACTCCAAAGAAAGAGGGGTCACCATGAACAGAAAACAGATCGCGCTCGTGATCCTCCTCGCGGCCGGCAGCCTGGCCGTGGGGACCGCCGCCTCGGCGCAATCGGTCGCCGCGGACGTCCACATCGGGCCGTCCGGCCGCGCGGCGGTCGACATCGGCTTCTTCTCCGGCGATCTCGCCCCCTACGGGCGCTGGGTCGACCGGCCCGCCTACGGCCGGGTGTTCGTGCCGCGGATCCGGCATGCCCACTGGCGCCCGTACACCCTGGGACACTGGGTCTGGACCGATTATGGCTGGACCTGGATTTCCGACGAGCCCTTCGGCTGGGCGACCTACCACTACGGCCGCTGGGCCGAGGATTCCGACCTCGGCTGGTACTGGGTGCCGGGCACCGACTGGGGTCCGTCCTGGGTCTCCTGGCAGGAGGGCGGTGACTACATCGGCTGGGCGGCGCTGCCGCCGGCGGTCGGCTTCGACGCGTCGGTCGGGCTGCAGCTCGGCGGCGTCGACTTGGGCGTCGCCATGGCTCCCGACGCCTACTGCTTCGTCCCGGAGCGGCGCTTCCTGGATCCGCGGATCAGCGCCTTCATCGTGCCGCCGGTTCGCAACGTAGAGCTCTTCCGCACCACCCGCAACTTCACCAACTACCGCGTCGTCGACAACCGCATCTTCAACCAGGGGATCCCGGCGACGCGTATCCAGCAGGTCGTCGGGCGCCCGGTGCCACAATTGCGGGTGGCCGACCTGCCGGCGAACTCCCGCCAGCGGGTGCGCGTCCAGGGCAACCAGGTCGCGTTCTTCCGGCCGGCGGTCAACTCGCCCCACGGCGCCCATCACATCGGCAT